>DATIPQ010000092.1 GCA_035471785.1 Acidobacteriota bacterium | reverse complement strand
CGATCCGCCGGTAGCCTTCGTTCCACCATCTCCCGCCTGCCGCCTAGGCAGTCCTCCGCCCGGCTAGTGGTAGTCTGTGATTTCGACGTCATAAGCTCGGTCAACCTCCCAACGAAAATATGTCTTGCGTGCCGTTCTCCTTAAACGACGCTATCACGCACCGCATTATAATGGATGCCGTTATAGGCGTCAAAGAACCCCTGGATGGCGCCGGGTCAGCCACCGGCGACTAGACTTGATTGGGCGGGGCGCTTACCATGGGCGCGATGAGGATACAGACGGCTTTGATCAGCGTTTCAGATAAGAGCGGAGTGGGGGAACTGGCCGAGGAACTGCGTGCACGGGGGATACGGATTCTCTCCACCGGCGGCACGGCGCGGCTGATCGAAAAGAGGGGCGTGCCGGTGACGGCGGTCTCCGAACACACCGGCTCGCCCGAGATCCTGGGCGGACGCGTCAAGACGCTGCATCCCAAGATTCACGGAGGCATCCTGGCCCGCCACGACGACGAGGCCCACCGCCAGATCCTGCAGGAACAGAAGATCGATCCCATCGGATTGGTGGTGGTCAACCTCTACCCCTTCACCCAAACCGTGGCCCGCGCCGGCGTGTCGCTGGAAGAAGCGGTCGAGCAGATCGACATCGGCGGACCCGCCTTGCTCAGGGCGGCGGCCAAGAACCACCAGAGCGTGACGGTGGTGGTCGATCCGGGCGACTACACAAAAGTGCTGGGAGACCTCGACCGTCACGGAGGCAAATCCTGCCTCAAGATGCGCAAGCGGCTGGCCCTGAAAGCCTTCCAGCACACCGCCGCCTACGACGCCGCCATCGCCGCCTACCTGGCCTCTCAGGACGATAAAGCCAAAGAGGGAGGGGAAGCCGAACAAGAGCTTCCTTTGAACCTCTCCCTGGGACTGACCCGCCAGGCCTCCCTGCGCTATGGCGAGAACCCCCACCAGCGGGCCGGACTCTACCGCTTCAGCGACCGCCAGCCCGCGGGACTGGTGGCCGCCCGGCAGGTGCAGGGCAAGACCCTGTCCTTCAACAACTACCTCGACTTGCAGGCGGCCTGGGACCTGAGCCGCGAATTCGAGAAGCCGACCTGCGTCATCATCAAGCACAACAATCCTTGTGGAGTGGCCCAGGCCGACTCGCCTGCCCAGGCCTTTACCCGGGCGCTGGAATGCGACCCGCTGTCGGCCTTCGGATCGATCATCGCCTTCAACCGCGAAGTGGATGCCGAGGCCGCCCAGGCCATGCGCAAGCTCTTCGTGGAAGCGGTCCTCGCCCCCGCTTATCAGGCCCAGGCCCTGGAAGCGCTGGCCGCCAAGCAGAACCTGAGGGTGATGCTGGCCGACTCCTCCCCGCCCGATCCGCTGCAATATAAAAAGGTGGACGGGGGCTTTCTGGTGCAGGACGCCGATCTGAACACCGTTTCCCGGGAGCAACTCAAGACCGTCACTCAGCGCGCCCCCTCCGAGGACGAACTCGACGACCTGCTCTTCGCCTGGAGAGTCTGCAAGCACGTCAAGAGCAACGCCATCGTGTACGCCCGCGGCGGACGCACGGTGGGCATCGGGGCCGGCCAGATGAGCCGGGTCGATTCGGTCATCCTGGCCGCCCGCAAGGCCAAGCTCGACCTGCCGGGGGCCGTGATGGCCTCGGACGCCTTCTTTCCTTTCCGCGATGGCGTGGACGAAGCCGCCAAGGCCGGCATTGCCGCCGTGATTCAGCCGGGAGGGTCGAAGCGTGACGACGAAGTTATCGAAGCTTGCGACGAGCACGGCATGGCCATGGTGCTAACGGCGATGCGTCATTTTCGGCATTAAAAGGAGGAGCGTTCTTGAGGTCGGAGACATAAATATGCTGCTAGCGATTGACATCGGCAACACCAACATTGTACTGGGGGTCTTCGAGGGGGACGAACTGGTGCGGTCCTGGCGGGTTTCGACGCGCAAGGACCAGACCGCCGACGAATACGGGGTGTTTTTGCGCAACCTCTTTCAGCTCGATGAGATCGATACGCGCAAGATCGCCGATATCGCCATCTGCTCGGTGGTGCCTCCTCTCAACGACACTTTCGTCAAAATGGCGCGGCTTTATTTCGGCCGCAAGCCGGCTTTTGTCGATCCCATCAGCCAGGACCTGATGCCCATCCGCTACCAACCGGCCTCGGACGTGGGCGCCGACCGCATCGTCAATGCGGTGGCGGTGCGCAGCCGGCTGGGGACGCCCGCCGTGGTGGTCGACTTCGGCACTGCCACCACCTTCGACGCCGTCTCCCGCGAGGGCGAATACCTGGGAGGCGTCATCGCCCCCGGCGTGGGCATCTCGGCCGACGCCCTCTTCGCCCGCGCCTCGCGGCTGCCCCGGGTGGAAATCAGGCGTCCTGCCCAGGTCATCGGCCAGTCCACCGTCAACAGCATCCAGTCCGGCATCTACTATGGCTACCTGGGATTGGTGGACGGCATTCTCAAGCGCATGAGCGCCGAACTGGGCGGCGCCCGGGTGGTGGCCACCGGCGGGCTGGCACCGCTGCTCAAAGACGAATCGTCGGGCATCGAGGCGGTGGAACCCGACCTCACCCTCTACGGACTCAAGCTCTTCCAGCAAAGCGGCAATCTGCTAGGCTGAGCCGGTATGCGCAGCCTCCTGGCCAAGTTGGGCTTGGTCCTCTCCGCACTGCTGCTGGTCTTGCTGGTTCTCGAGGTGGCCGTGCGCTGGGCTGATCCGGTCATCAACCGCGATCCCTGGTGGAAGTACGATCCCCTGCTGGGCTGGAGGGCTGACCCCGAGAACGGACACTTCGACGGCGTCTCGCCCTCGGGATTCCGCCACCGCGATTTTCCCCGCCGGAAACCCGCCGGAGTCAAGCGCCTGGTCATCCTGGGCGATTCCTTCAGCCTGGGCGTGGCGGTCAAGGCCTCCCAGACCTTCGCCGCCCGCCTGGAAGAGCAACTCGACCAAGCCGATCCAGGGATCGATTGGCAGGTTCTGAACCTGGCCGTCAACGACTGGGGCACGGCTCAGCAACTGATCGCTCTGCGCGACATCGGGCTGGGCTACCAGCCCGACGCGGTGGTGCTGCAGACCTTTCCCCTCAACGACATGTGCAATAACTGTCCCATCATGGCCTTCACTTGCAGCTTCCAGGACGCCCACCGTCCTTACCTGCGCCTGGAGAAAGGGAAGTGGCTGGAAACGCGCATCGACTGGTGGGCTCCGCTGCGGGCTTCGCGCCTCTTCCTGTGGGCGGAAAGCGTACTCGACAAGCGGGGGGTGGACGAAGCCGCGGGAGACGAGCACGAGAAGCGGGGCCGCCGCCTGCAACTCAATGCCGAAGCCGCAGGACTTGAATGGGAGGGAGGCGTCTCGGCCCTGCTTCCCGATGAGCACCAGCAACCCCAGGTCAAAGAGTGCTGGCAAAACACCCATGACCTGGTGGGCGGAATCCGCGCCCTGCTGCAGCCGGACGGCATTCCCCTGATCGGCTTCGTGGTGCCCTTCTCGGGCACCTTCGAAGAGAAGTGGCCCGACATGCTGGAGCGCTTTCCCGCACCCATGCAACGCACCTACGCCAGCGATCGCATGGAGGAAATCTTGGGCCAATGGGGCTTACCCGTCATTTCCGGCCGACAGCGCATCCTGCAATCGGATCAGCCGCTCTCTTCCTTCTTCGTCTCGGAGGAGGACGGACATTTCAGCGTTTTCGGGCATGCCCAGGCCGCCCTCTGGATCGAGGAAGCGCTGCGTGATCAAGGCCTGATCCCATCGGGACGAAGTGCGCCTGCTGCTTCACCCCAGCGCTGAAACTGCCGCTGCTGATGACAGCCATCCCCTTTCCTGATCAAACTTTCATGAGAACTTTACCGCGCCTCCACTCGTGAAGACCCGATCTATCCGTTACAATAATCCAGTGTCCAGTCTCAGATCTGTTGCTGAATCATCAAACGAGTTCTAAATCGTAGAGACAAAAACAGCAGGACTTGTTGGCGGGTTGCCAGGCCCGCGACTCATTTTTTTGCGTTTCGAAGCTTGAATAGGGAGGAATCCATCTTGAAGGCAATCCAAAGCAACCGGCCGGGGGTGCGCTCGCTCATCCCCACTCTTCTTTTTCTCCTGGTGACGATGCTGCTGGGCGCTCCGGCGCTGGGGCAGGTCGTCATCAACGAAATCGACTATGACCAGGACGGCACCGATGCCGCCGAGTTCCTCGAACTCTTTAACGCGGGCCCCTCCAGTGTCGACCTGTCCACTTTTCAAGTTCAGTTGATCAACGGCAACGGCGCGACGGTCTACAACACCATCGCCTTGCCCTCGATAAGCCTGCCGGCGGGCGGATTTTTCGTCGTCTGCGCCAACGCCGCCACGGTCGACAACTGCGACCTCGATTCTTCGCCCGACACCAATTTCATCCAGAACGGCGCCCCCGATGCCGTGGCCCTTTTCGACAATGGAGTCCTGGTCGACGTGGTCAGCTACGAGGGCGACACGGCGGGATTCGTGGAAGGCTCGGGAGCCGGTTTGGTCGACGATCCGAATGTGGATTTCGCGGGCATTTCGCGCTTCCCCGACGGCGCTGATACGGACGTCAACAACGTCGACTTCAGCCAGCGCTGCATCACGCCCGGCGCTCAGAACACTTCCCAGAGCAGCGGTTGCAACCCGCCGACCTCTCAGCTCGAACTGGTCATCAACGAGATCGACTACGATCAGGCCGGCACCGACGCCGCCGAGTTCGTCGAGCTCAAGAACAACGGTTCCACCGCCGTCAACCTGGGTGGTCTGACCCTGCAACTGATCAACGGCAACGGCGCAAGCCCCTACAACACCATCGCCTTGCCGGCGGTCGACCTGGCTCCCAACGGCTACTTCGTGGTCTGCGCCAACGCCGCTACCGTCGACAACTGCGACCTCGATTCTTCGCCTGACACCAACTTCATCCAGAACGGCGCCCCCGATGCGGTGGCGCTTTTCAGCGGATCAGACCTTATAGATGCTGTCAGCTACGAGGGCGACGTGCCCGGATTCGTGGAAGGATCAGGCGCCGGGCTGGAAGACGACCCCAACGTCGATTCGGCCGGCCTCTCCCGTTTTCCCGACGGCGTCGACACCGATGTCAACAACGTCGACTTCAGCTTCCGCTGCGCCACGCCCGGAGAGGGCAACGTGGAACAGTCTTCGGACTGCGGCAACCTGGCCCGTCCGGAACTGGTCATCAACGAGATCGATTACGATCAGCCCGGCACCGACGCCGCCGAGTTCATCGAACTCTTCAATGCGGGCGATGCGGCCGCCGACCTCTCGACCTTCACCGTGCAGTTGATCAACGGCAACGGCGGTTCTCCCTACAACACCATCGCTCTGCCGGCCGTGTCGTTGCCTGCCGGAGGCTATTTCGTGATCTGCGCCAATGCGGCCACCGTGCCCAACTGCGATCTCGATTCTTCGCCTGACACCAACTTCATCCAGAACGGCTCGCCCGACGCCATCGCGCTCTTCCAGAGCGGCGCCTTGGTCGACGCCGTCAGCTACGAGGGAGACGTGCCCGGCTTCGTGGAGGGTTCCGGCGCCGGACTGGAAGACAGCGGAGGCCTGGATGACAACGGCCTCTCGCGCCTTCCCGACGGCAACGACACCAACGTCAACAACGTCGACTTTCAAGCCACCTGCCTGACGCCCGGCGAAGCCAACCAGGACGCTTTCGGATGCCTGCCCGACGCCGGCCAGCGCGAGATCTTCGAGATCCAGGGATCGGGCGCGGCTTCGCCCTTCGACGGCTTTGCCGTCACGACCCGCAACAACGTCGTGACGGCGCTGGCTTCCAACGGCTTCTTCATACAGACGCCTGCGGCCCGCAGCGACGGCGATTCCGCCACTTCCGACGGCATCTTCGTTTTCACCTCGGGCGCGCCTTCGGTCAGCGTCGGCGACCTGGTGGATGTGAGAGCGGCGGTGGATGAGTTCTTCGACCTCACCGAACTGACCTCGCCCATGATCACCCCGGTGGGAACGGGGCCGCTGCCCGCGCCCGTCATGCTGGACGCTTCCACGCCCAGCACCATGCCCAGCCTGCTGCCCAGCCTGGAACGGCTGGAGGGCATGCTGGTCAGCCTGGACGGCATCACCACCGGACCCACCGACCGGTTCGGGGACGCCCCGGTAACCGTCCAGGGCCAGCCCCGTCCTTTCCGCGAGCCGGGCATCGAGTTCCCCGGACTGATGGGCCTGCCCGAGTGGGATGGCAACCCCGAGGTCTTCGAGATCAATCCTGACGGCGCCGGACTGCCTGATCAAAACTTCAACAGCCGAACCGAATTCAGCGCCACCGGCGCGCTTACCTTCTCCTTCGGCGACTACCAGGTTTTCCCCACCCAACTGACGGTAGGGACCAGCAACCTGCCCCTGCCGAGTCCGGTCAGCGACCGCGAGGAGAATCAGTTCAGCGTGGGTTCGCTCAACACCTTTCGTCTCTTCGGCGGCCAGTTCGACACCCAGGACCGCATCGACAAGTTCTCCATCTACATCCGCGAGGTGATGAAGGCTCCCGACGTGGTGGCGGTGCAGGAAGTCGACACTCTGCAGACCCTTCAGGATCTGGCCGATCAGATCGCTCTCGACGATCCCGCCCTCGTCTACACCGCCTATCTGGAGGAGGGCAATGACGTCGGCGGCATCGACGTGGGATACCTGGTGCGCGATACCGTACAGGTCAATTCGGTGACTCAGGAGGGGCTCAACACCATCAATCCCTTCGACGGCTCGCTGCTCAACGACCGTCCGCCGCTGGTGCTGGACGCCGTCTACACCGCCGGTCCCGAGCCCTTCCCCTTTACGGCCATCGTGGTTCACCAGCGCTCGCTCAACGGCATCGACGACCCCGCCGACGGCGACCGCGTCCGCAACAAGCGCTTCAACCAGGCCGTCTTTCTGGCTGAGTTGATCGACGACTTGCAGACCGATGACCCCGACATCCGCCTGGTGGTGCTGGGCGACTTCAACGCCTTCGAGTTCACCGACGGCTACGTCCACGTGCTCTCGATCAGCACTGGAGTGCTGGACCCGCTGCATCCCGACGAGGCGGTGCTGCCGGCCGTCGACCTGATCGATCCCGACATGACCAATCAGATCCTCAACCTGCCGGCCGAAGAGCGCTACAGCTTCATCTTCGGAGGCAGCGGACAAGTGCTCGATCACGCTCTGACTTCGTCGGCGCTGGATCCCTTCGTCTCGCGCCTGGAGATCCCCCGGGCCAACTCCGACGCGGCCGACGTCTTTTTGCAGGACCCGACCGTGGCGCTGCGTTCCTCGGACCATGACGGACTGGTGCTCTTCATCGACTCGGTCCCCAAGGTCGAGGTCTGCTCCCTGCTGGGCGACGGGCTGCCTCACTTCGACAGAGACAACTTTTACTTCCAGGACGGGACCGGGCAGTACTTCAAGGTCACTCTCGAGGCAGCCGATCCCCTGGCTTCCGGCGCCGCTACCCTGATTCTGCGCGACCGCGTCAGGCAGGCGGTGCTGCATCGTGTCGACCTGGGCCAACTTCCCAATTCGATTGAGGAGACTTTGCCCGCAACCGGCCAGTACGAGATCCTCGTGGTGGAGCAGCAGGGTGTCTTCAATCCCGCCTTCACCGGGGAATACTGCCTCAAAGTGCAGGGAGTCTTCGAGGTGACGCCGGGACGCTGGACCGAAAACAACTGACCCGACGGCCCCGCTATCGAGCCGCCAACAGCCCGGAGTCCCGGAGCCTGCCAGTCAGGTTCCGCGATTCCCGGCTTTTCGTCATCTCAGGAGCGATTAACCGAAGCGTCCGGCCACATAGTCGGCCGTACGCTTTTCTTTGGGATCGTCGAAGATCTCATCGGTGGAGGCGAACTCGATCAGGCGTCCGGCGTCGAGGAAGGCGGTATAGTCGGCGATGCGCCGGGCTTGCTGCATGTTGTGGGTGACGATGACGATGGTGTGCTCGTTGCGAAGGTCGCTCAGGAGTTCCTCGATGCGGTTGGTGGCGACGGGGTCGAGGGCCGAGCAGGGCTCGTCCATCAGGATCACTTCCGGGTCCATGGCCAAGGCCCGGGCGATGCAGAGGCGTTGTTGCTGCCCGCCCGACAGCTCCAGCGCCGATTGGTGGAGGCGGTCGTGGACTTCGCTCCACAAAGCCGCCCGCTTGAGGGCCTGTTCTACCCGTTGTTCGGAGTCGCCTCCCATACGGTGAATGCGGGGGCCCCAAACCACGTTTTTGTAAATCGACTTGGGGAACGGGTTGGGACTCTGAAAGACCATCCCGATACGTCGGCGGACTTCGGTGACGTCCACGCCCTGGCCGTAGAGGTCGATGTCTTCGAAGTACACCTTGCCCCCGATGGCAGCTCCCGGAATGAAGTCGTTCATGCGGTTGAGGGTACGCAGCAGTGTGCTCTTTCCGCAGCCCGAGGGCCCGATCAGCGCGGTAATGCGGCGGCGGTGCACCTGCAGGTCAATCTCCTCCAGGGCCCGTTTGCCGGCATAGGTCACCGTCAGCTTTTCGGTGCGCAGAACAGGAGTGTCAGCAGTCTCGGCCATGAACGTTTCAGCTTCCTTTCTGGCCGGCGTTGCGGATGTAGATGGCCAGCCCGTTCATCAGCAGCAAGACGGCCAGCAGCACCAAGCTTGCGGCGGCCGCCAGATCATGGAACTCGGACTGGGGGCGGCTGGTCCAATTGAAGATCTGAATGGGCAGGACCGTGAAACCGTCCAACAGGCCGGCCGGAGTAAAAGCCACGAAGGTCAAGGCTCCCACCACGATCAGTGGGGCCGTCTCGCCGATGGCCCGCGACAGGGCCAGTATGATACCTGTGAGGATGCCGGGCAGGGCCGCAGGCAAGACGTGGCTGCGCACGGTCTGCCAGCGGCTGGCGCCCAAGGCGTAAGAGGCCATTCTGATCGAGCGCGGAACGGCTCGAATGGACTCGCGGGCAGAGATGATGATTACGGGCAGCACCAGCAGGGCCAGCGTCAGGGCTCCGGCCAGGATGCTGCGTCCCAACGCCAGGGCCTTGACGAACACGGCCAGACCCAACAGTCCGTAGATGACCGACGGAACGCCGGCCAGGTTGGCGACATTGATCTCGATTAAGGTCGAGAAAGGCCCTGGACGGGCGTATTCCTCCAGGTAGAGGGCGGCGGCTACGCCCACGGGTATGGCCACGACTGCCGTCAGACCGATGATCCAGATCGTTCCCCAGATGGCAGCCAGGACCCCCGCTTGCTCTGGGAAACGGGAGGGGAAGCTGGTGAGAAACTGCCAGTCCAGCCAAGCCAGTCCGTGGTAGGCCACGTGTCCGATCAGCACCGTCAAAACCAGGGCGCCGAATACGGCCAGGACAAGGCACAGGGACTCGAAGAGCCGAGAAACGAAGCTGCGCCGCGCCGCGCCTGGCGAAGAGTTCAGCAGTTGGTCGCTCATTGGTAAGCCTCCCGGTAGCGCTTGAGGATGCGGTTGGCCAGGATGTTGATGGACAGCGTCATGGCGAAGAGCAGGGCTCCGACGGCAAAGATGCTGCGGTACTCGAGGGTTCCGGCAGGAACGTCGCCTTGGCTGACTTGGGCGATGTAGGCCGTCATGGTCTGGATGCTCTGCAAATAGTTGAAGGTCAGTTTGGGGGTGGCTCCGGCGGCCAGCGTGACCGCCATGGTTTCGCCCACGGCCCGCGAGAAGGCCAGCACGAAAGCCGCCACGATTCCCGAAAGGGCGGCCGGAAGCACGATGCCCAGCGACACCTCCATGGATGTTCCTCCCAATGCGTAACCCCCATTGCGCAGCGAGCGTGGGACCGCCTTGAAGGCGTCGTCGCTGAGCGAAGCGACCATGGGCAAGACCATCACTCCTACCACGATGGCGGCGCTGGCGGCGTTGAACACCTGGGTGGATGGCAAGAGGGCCCTCAGCATGGGAGTAATGAAGGTGAGGGCGAAGTATCCGTAGACGACCGTGGGAACCCCGGCCAAGACCTCCAATACCGGCTTGAGGATCTTTCGGGTCGTTGCCGAGGCGAACTCGCTCAGATAAAGGGCCGTCCCCACTCCCACCGGAACCGCGATGAGCAGCGCTCCCAGAGCCACTATCAGGGTCCCGCAGACCAGCGGCAGCACCCCGAAACGGCGAGGCTCGAGCAGGGGCGTCCAACGGGTTCCCGCCAAGAAGTCCGCCAGGGGAACCTGGCTGAAGAAGCCGACCGCCTCCCAGAAGAGGATGAATACGATTCCCGCCGTGGTGAGGATGGAGACGGTCGCCGCCGCCAGCAGCAGCAAAGCGATGGCCCTCTCGCGCCGCCGACGCCACCCCCCGGCTCCACGCCTGCGGGAAGTGTTGACCAGAGTCATGGGTTACGTTCCCGGCCGTCCAGGTCCTGCCTGAGGATATTGGCCACGCCCTGTTCTTGCAGGTTGCGGCGGGCGAAAAGGGAATTCGGCGAGCGCCTTGAAAATCGTTGGTCCACCAGCTTGTAGGTATCTCGCGAGAGGGGAACGAATCCGACCTCGCGAGCCAGCGGTTCCGCGTTGTCAAGCATGAAGTCGATAAACTGGCGCACTTCGCGCTTACGGGTCGACTGGATATTAACGTAGACGAAGAGCGGACGCGACAGCGGCCGGTAGGACCCCTGCCGGATGGATTGGTCGCTGGGCAGGACCGGTCCCTGGCCGGCATCCACCGCCAGCGCGCGCACTCTCTGTCGGTTCTCCTGATAGTAGGCGAAGCCGAAGAATCCCAGCGCGGAGCGGTCGCCCTCGACCCCCCGTACCAGCACGTTGTCGTCTTCACTGGCCGTGAAGTCGCTGCGGCAGCGGCCCGACTTGCCGTTGACTGCCTCGGTGAAGTAGTCGAAAGTGCCGGAATCGGCGCCGGGACCGTAGAGGATCACCTCTTCCCGCGGCCAGGTCGGGCGCACGTCGCTCCAGAAGCGGACGACCGAGTCGGGAGCCCAGATGGCATGCAGCTCTTCAACAGTGAGATGATCGACGAAATCGTTGGACGGATTGACGGCCAGCGTGATTCCGTCCAATGCGACAGGCAATTCGATGAACTCGACACCATGGCGGCGGGCGCACTCGACTTCGCTTTCATGGATGGGCCGGGAGGCGCTGTTGATGTCGGTCTCGCCCCGGCAGAAGCGTTGAAAGCCGCCGCCCGTGCCGGAGACGCCCACCGTCAGGCGGACACGGGGATGGGTCTTGACGTACTCTTCAGCCACGGCTTCCATGAAAGGGTAAACCGTGCTCGATCCGTCGATGCGAAGCGCTCCCTCCATGTTTCCCCGTGTGGTCGGCGCACAAGAAGCCCCGGCCAACAAGAACATCAGCAGGAAAGCGGAAGCGAATCTCCCAACCATAAAGCAACCCTTCCAGTCTAGACTTTAGAGCTCTTCCCGCGAGAAGGTGATGAACTTATTGTAAAGATACGATGAAGACGCCCGCCCACCGTTCGTCCCGCCTTTAACCGTAACTTCTTACAAGAATCACGGTCTTTTTCACATTGCATTCGATTTTTTTCACACCTTCCTACTAGGCCCACATTCAAGGGACAGATTCGCCAGCCCAGCGACTGTGTTAGAAGTCAAGTCCGGGCTCGCTGAAGGCGAGCGATTCGCCAGTCCAAGGGACCGTGTTAGAAGTCAAGTCCGGGCTCGCTGAAGGCGAGCGATTCGCCAGCCCAAGGGACTGTGTTAGAAGTCAAGTCCGGGCTCGCTGAAGGCGAGCGATTCGCCAGCCCAGGGTCAGCCCCGGCGAGCGCCAGCGAGACGGCGGCGCCACCCTGGGTTTCAGACGGCAAATGTGCAAACGCTGAAAGCGTGGGATAACGCCACAGGGTGGCTCAAAACTTTGACGCACTGCATTAGGAGGGCAGGCTGGCCGCCAGATGCAGATTGGCCGTGATCCAGGATTCCAGCGTATGGCCGCCCAGCGACTGACGAATGTCCAGCCGGCGCTGAAACCAGTCCTCTCGCTGGCCGCGGATGTCGCAGATGGCTCGGGCCAAGTCGTCGATGCTCTCGGCGATAAGGCCGTTTCGGCCCTCGCGTATCAGTTGGGGCGCCCAACCCACCGGACTCGAGACGACCGGCACGCCGCAGGCCAGCGCTTCGAAGAGGCAAAGGGGGCCAGCCTCCGTGGATGAGAAGATGGCTAGACAGTCGAATTCGGCGTAGTGCCGGGGGTATTCCTGCAAGGGATGGCGCGAGCGGTGGAGGTAATGACACTCGATACCCGCTTGGGCGAGACGCTGATGCTGCGCCTCTAATCGCTCGCCCAGAAGGATGACACGCAGTTCGCCCCCCACAGCGAGCAGGGCATCGACTACGGCATCGATCCGCTTGACCTCGCGTCCGAAATGGCGGACGGGACGTCCCACCCAGCCCACCGTGAAGCGGGGGTAGAGCGACTCGCGCAACTGGAAGGCCTTCAGGGCGCCGATTGGACGCTCGAGGATTTTTTTCTGCGACAGGTCGACGCCATTTCGCTCGAGAATGCCCCGCTGTTGAGGGTGGATGAGACAGAGCCCCCGGCAGGAAGCCACGCAATGGCGCCTTCCTCCCCGGCGGTAGAGGCCGTTATCGAAATTGTCGTGGATTTGAACCAGGGTCCGGGAGGGGTCGGGAGAGGAGACTGCTTCCTGAGTGCGGATGAAAATCCAGCGGTCGGCGTCGCTCCTGGGCCGCTCGCTGAGCAAGACCCGGATCCCGGCCGATGCGGCGGCCAGGAAGTGTTCCTTGAGATCCTCGAAAACCCATCCGTGATTGCGAGCGACGACATTGACCGTCAGGTGATTGGCCGTGGCCGGGGCAGCAGTCGAAGAAACCCTAAGCGATTTCGTCTCCGATCTCCCGCCGTCCAGTTCAACACCTCGGCCCGCTTTGGCGGACCGGGCTGAAGGCGTCGGGACGGCTTTTCGCGCAAGGGCCAGCAGCGACTCCACCCTTTGTGGGTCGCGGGCGTCGTCGAGTTTCCATTGAGCGCGCATCAGGTAGAAGGCGTAGGCCCTCCGGCAGGCCAGCGATTGCGCATCGGACCGTTGCGCTTCCAGACGGGTCCAATCGGCCGGAAGCGCGGTCAGGAACGGCTGATCGCCGCTGCGTGGCCAGATGTTCTTGCCCAGCACCACCGCCGGAATGTCCCAGATCAGGCCGTCGTGGACCACGTTGCTGTTGAGGGCTACAATCCCCCGGCAACGGCCGCTTTTGAGCAACTGATGGATATTGCCCTCGCGATGAGGCTTGATCCGGTCCTGGCTGCGGTGCAGGGTGAGGCCAAGCTGCTGGTGTCCCCGCCGGGTATCGGCCGGATGCTGTTTGAAGACCAGCGGCAGGGGAGGATCGGACCTTGAGATGAAGTCGATCAGATCCTGCATGCGCCGCAAATGGCCCGGCACGTGGCGGCGGATGTTGGTGTCCCATTCCATCTGCAGGGGAACCAGAAAAAAATCATCGGGCAAATCCTGGACGGGGGCAACTGCCGTCTGCATGTACTGATAGTTTTGCGGTCCCCCGCCGCGGACGGACTCCAGATGATCTTCCAGCTCGGCCTCTTGAGCTTCGCTGAGAGGCTGTCCGTCCCAGGCGAATGGCGACAGATGAGAATCGGCATTGATGCCGCTTGGGCTGATCTGGTATTCCCAGCGAGGGAGCCAGGCGTGTTCGCAATAGAGAGTGGGACCTTGGGAGGAGTGACGGCGCCCGTTCCAGACTACCGAGATGACATCTTTCCGCTGGCGCGCGCCAGCGACATCGCCGGTCACCCGATAGCCGAGTTGGCGGACCGTTTCAGCCAGGCTGTCCAGGAAGTCTCCTACGATTCCGGGCGGCTGCCGCTCGATGGCTATGGTCTCGGACTCTCTCGCCCTCCTTCCGCCGGAGAGACGCGGTGCAGGTTGCGGCGAGGTATCCAAGAAGTCTTCCCAACCGCACATGGGGATGGAGGTCAGGCGGCTTTGCCGGCTGAGATTAACGATTTCGACGCCCCGCCTGCGCCAGGCGGAGGCCAGTGCCCCGTACTGGCGGTCGATCACTTCCAGTTGCCCGTTCAACGGGTGAGGTCCCGACTGGTTAAAGAAGTGATGGTCAGTGAAATCGACGCCGACCAGGCCGATGCGGGTCGCCCCCATGTGAAGGGCCAAGCAGAGCGCCACATAAGGCGAGTTGCGGGTATGGGGCAGGGAATGGGGATCGTCGAGGTTGGTTCCAGCGTAGTCGCCCAGGCGGATGCGGACCACTTTGGTGTGGGGCAGTTGCAGGTCGAGCTGAGAGAAGACGGCTCGGGCGCGGCTTTCCTCAACGTAGTGGAAACGGTCTCCGCTGAATTGGCGCCGAGGGTTGAGCACAACCAGGTATGTCGGATGGAAGAGGCGTCCTACGTCATTGACGCCGATGGTCAGCCAGCGCTGCGGGTGGGGGATATCTTTGAGCGAGGCGCCGCAACCGCAGACCAGCATGGCGGCGCCTCGGTGATGGTTGCGAAAGTCGGCCAATCGGTCAGGAAGGCCAGGCAACGACTCTAACTCCTCCAACCTTTGCGGGTTACGCGTGTCGTACGGCATAGCGATACTTGATGATGTAGTTGACATAGATGTTCTTGGGGCGCGTTTCCGAACTCACTCGGGCCGGCGGCTGATTGGGGGAAGTGGTGGGCAGATTGGAGCCTGTGGCGGCGCCGGCCTCTCCTTCCTTGGCTGGAGTGGCGGTGTTCACCGCGTAGTAATTATGAGTATGGTCTTGCAAGGCGTCGCACTGCAGCGAGCCGACGCCCTGCCCTGGCCCGGAATCGGTGGGAGAGCGGCGGCTGCCGGCATCGGGATCCATGCCTGACCCGTCGTCCACGCCCCGCAGAAAAAGACCCCGGTAGTCGGGAATCTTGAAGGTGCCTTCCCCCTCCTCGCCTTGGCCATAGAGGTAGCCCAGCACTGCGAAGAGCTGGGGATACTTGGCCGCCTCAAGAGTCCGTCCATCGCACAACATCCATCCCATGTCCTCGATGAGCACCGTGGGAACGTCCCCGTCCCCCCCGCTTTGACGACGTGGGCTTGGTAGACCTTGTTGACCCAGCGATAGATGCCGATAACGTTGGTCGGGCTCTCGGTCGCGTCGAAGCGGTTGACCACCGTCGTCTCATTTTCATCGAGGGTCGAAGAAGTCCGGCTGAGCTTCACA
>DATIPQ010000091.1 GCA_035471785.1 Acidobacteriota bacterium | reverse complement strand
TCCTCAGGCGTTTTTCCGGTCAGCCTCATATACACCGAGTCGGCGCAGAGTTCGATATCTTCGCTCCACTGGAGTTCGCCGTGGAATCCGACCCGCACCGACTCGAACGATCCAGGCGTTTCCCAACTAGAGAAGACTCCGCGTCCGGCAAGATCCGACAAGTCCACCTCTCCCTGTGAACCGTCGCTATAACGGACCCACAGACGGAGGTTATCCAAAGGCCTGACCTCGGCCAGCTTGGGCATCGTAGGTTCCATGCTGTTTCCATTCTAGCATCAGCGAAAGACCAAAGGGCGATGTCGGGCCACCCGGTCGCTCAGGAGCATAACGTCTTCGGCTTCAGCGGAAGACCAGAGCGAAGCGAGGGCTTGTCCGCTGTAAGCCGTTCGTAAGGCAAACCTACACCTTGCCTGAGTATATGTATTTGCATGACTCAACTTTGACCTTCAGGAGCTACCCGCCTTCATGCGGGTGAGATTTTTCTCTCTCCCGCAGTTGGCCATCAATAACTCGAATTTGTTCGAGGATTCGCCGGCACACTCTCTGCACCGAACTGTGAGTCAGCGGCGAGCCTTCTTGCTTGCCCGGGAACAGCCACTGGGGCGGACGGCAATGCCTCCAGTAGCAGCGCAGTTGCCGCAGAAGCGTTGCCGGCAGCGGCAGGTAGCGGTCCTTGCCGCCCTTGCCCCGGCGGATGCGCACCGCCATGCGCCGGCTGTCGATGTCGCTCACCTGCAGATGCAGCGCTTCGGACAGGCGCAGGCCGCAGGCGTAGATGGCCGACAGGATGGTGCGGTGCTTGATGTTCTCAAGAGTGCCCAAGAGCAGGAGCACCTCCTCGCGGCTGAGCACCACGGGGAGCTTTTTCTCCTGCCTGGGAAAGGGGATCTGCTCGACGGCCCGCTTCCTGTTCAGGGTGACGCCGTAGAAGAAGCGCAGCGCGCAGACGGTCTGGTTGAAGACCGCCCAGGAGGCCTTGCGCTCGAGCAGATGCAACTGGTAGCGGCGGATCTCCTCGGGCCCCAGCCGGTCGGGCGGCCTGCCGAAATGGCGGGCGAAGGCGGCTACCCGCATCACGTAGGTTTCCACCGTGCGCTCGGCGTAGTTGCGCAGGCGCAGGTCTTCGATCATCCTTTGGCGTAGACTGGTCATGAGGACTCCTTTCGTGAGGTGAGGTGTTGTTCTTGTAAGTAAAAAACACCTTGCCTCACGCGGAGTCTCCAGGCCAGCCCGCGGGAAACCTTCAAGCGAAGACAGGAGACCGCTCAGTCAGAAGAGACTTTCGAAAAACCCTAGCTGAGAGTGGGGGAAAGATCCTACCGCGTCAGCGGTTTAGTTCAACAGTGATTCGGCGGACCCGCATAAGATCCGAAATATCCGGCTGGGTCCGCATAATACCCTAGTTCAGGAAAGGGTGGTATTGCACCTAAGTCTCCATTCATCAGATATTTGCACGATCCCGCCATCCCGACACGGTATCTTATGCGGATCGGCATAAACTTCTCCTTGATGGCTTCAAATCAAGGACTGCAATCGTTGCTTCCGCGTCTATCCCGGCACCAACGCCAGGCACGCCCCGACCGGATCCCGAACAGCCGCATATGCGTATTCCCCATCCCTCCCCCGTGTCGCCTTAATAACCTCGCCCCCTTCCTCTCGTACGCGACGGAGACTTTCGGCGAGGTCGCCAACGGGAAGGTAGATCATCCAGACAGGCGGCAGACCCAGGTTCACGCCGCGCGCATGACAGACTCCGGCCGCCGGGTTTCCATCATCACCGAGCATGTTGTAGTCGGCGTAGCGCTCGCTTGCCTCCTCCATCTCGACGTCCTGCACCGACCAGTCAACGACCTGGCGATAGAAGTCACGGGTGGCCGAGGCGTCGGAGACCGTCATGTCGAGCCAGGAGATGCAACCCACACGCGTCGCGGCGTCGCGCGATGGGACACCCTCAGTTGGCAGGAACGCCTCCGCAGTAACGACCGGGACGATGCCAAACGCCGCGCCATTCGGATCGAGCAGCACCGCCCACTGGCTCTTTCCATCGTCGTCTTTGCCATGCATGAGCTCACTCCCGCTCAGATCGCGCGCACGCGCTACACTGGCTGCCACATCGGCGACCTGAATGTGCGGCATCCACTGGAGCGGAAGGTCAGCATACTCCGCGCTGCGCGCGCCCAAGCCGATGATCGGCATGCCCCAGTTGTTCATCAGATCCTCGCGCCAAAGCGGATTCTCGCCCGTGCTGAGTACGCGTGAGTAGAAGCGCACCTCACGTTCATGTTCGGGAACGGCAATATCGGCGCTGAGGACTCCACCGACGCGCGGGACAAACGGGTCACTCATGGTTTTCCGTCCTAGTTGACATCACGTTGGTTCGCGCGTGAAGGTTCTTTTGCCGGACTATCCTACATCAATGGGCTCGCCGCCGCTACTGCTTGGCCATGTAGCTCGTTATAAGGTTGCGGTAGTTCGGGATGTGCTCGGAGAATAGCGCGCCAAGACCCTCGATGTCGTTGCGCCAGTCTCGGTGCAACTCGCACGCTGCGCCAAACCAGCTCATGAGCTGAACACCCGCTGCAGCCATGCGTTCCCAAGCGGCCTGCCGCGTAACCTCATTGAATGTCCCGGAGGCGTCGGTAACCACGAAGACGTCGTACCCAGCCTCGATAGCTGATAGCGCTGGGAACGCAACACACACTTCCGTGACCACCCCGGCGATGATCAACTGCTTGCGTCCAGTCTTGTACACTGCATCGACAAACTCCTCGTTGTCCCAGGCATTGATCTGCCCGGGGCGAGCGAAGTACGGCGCATCTGGGAACAGCTCCTTGAGTTCCGGTACGAGCGGTCCATTCGGACCGTCCTCGAAGCTGGTCGTCAAGATCGTGGGAAGCTGGAAATATTTGGCGCTTGCGGCTAAGGCGAGAACGTTATTCTTGAATTCACCGGGCGAGAAGTCCTGTACCAAGGAGATCAAGCCCGACTGGTGATCTACCAGCAAGCAGGCCGCATCGTCCTTCGAAAGTCGCTTGTACTTGAATGAGTTGCTCATGAGTATTGCCGCCTTTACTCGATCGATCCGGGATGGGTTGGTTCTGTTGCCTAACGCTCAGCACCAGCTGCGGGCGGGAGCCCGTCAGTCTGAATGCGCTTGTTAGCCGTCGGATTTCGGCTTTGAGGATTCCCTGTCCGCAATGAGTTGGCGCACGGTCCCAACCAGGTCTACCGGTATTTCCATGGTTGTATGAGTCGTTGTCTCGTAGGCAGCTTCATCTTCGGCCAACGCCTGCTCATCAGATTGGGCCTCGTAGTGCTCGACAACACGTCGGACTCGACTTTCATCCCAGCCAGGTGGATACTTGTTTTTCATCCCTTTCTCCTGAGTCTCCGGCGAAGAGCTCGACCGGTCAAAATAGAAGCGTAGCCGCACCCCATCATTGTAGCCCTTCTGCGCTGCGCAGTTCCAATATGGCCCGGCCTGCTGCAACCGTTAGAGGGTACTCAGTTGCCATCCCTGAGCTCGCAATGCACGGCGGTAGGACCTCACGCTACCGGCTCCGGTCAGCAATGCCACCTCGCGATTCTGTTGGAACGTGACGACGAGTCCCCTGGCAACGCCATCTTCGTCCAAGGAAGCGAGTTACATTCCGTCTGTTCAAGGACTCTTCGGAGCGCCGCCCACGAAGGACGCCGCGCTTAAGCTGCGCGGCCCTTCCTAGAGGATTCACCTGTCCCCACCTTCGCGCCAGCTTCGAAACGCTTGTTCGGCACCGGTCACCTCAGCGATAGGCCCAGGACATCGACAACAAGGCGCATTACCTCAGGCCACTTTTCGTCAGTAGGGCCGCCAGCCAGGGACCCAACTCTTCTCTTCGAACCGAGCGGATCCACTCCGGCTTCATTATGCAAGGACCAGGTAGTCCGTCGTCCGGCCCCAAGCGAAGCTCCCAGGGCAGATCACGAATCTGACTGGACAGCGGAATGACAGGAACGAGCGGCCAACTCGGCAGCAGATCCGGCCGACCCAACACAAGAACCGGGCGCCGCTTGTCCGGCCGGTCAAATCGGAACCAGCGAATGTCGCCTCGGTCGATCACGGCCAACCATCGCTGTCGTCCTTGATCGGACCCTGCGGTCCCGATTCAACCCTCTCGCGCCAGAACTCGGCCTGTTGTGGGGAGAAATCCTGCGTTCTTCTTCGAGGAGTTCAAGCCGTACGCGAACCCGCTTGCCCTCCAGGCTGGGCACCGGCTTCTCGAGTTCCACACTTTGCCCATGAACTGCCCCGCGTGTCTCCATACTACGAAGGATAGCACGAATGGAAAGTCAAACAGCAGCACGAGCACACCACCCTTACGGCACTGATCGTCCTAAATTGAAAGCCGAACGTTCTGTGGCTCAGCGGCCGCGCTGCGCGGGCCGCTGTAGCCACTTGTCAGCTATGATCCGATCAGTTTCGGGGTCAAGCCTCGGCTGGCGATTTTGCGGCGAGCAACTCCTCGACTCCTATCCCTTTGACCTTCGAGTAGAGTACGAGGGGATCTAGGTCGGCTCCGTTAGGCCAATCAACCGTTCCGGACTCCCCATCCACGTGAACTTTCTGAAACTCCCCTAGTTCGCGCTACGGTGCAAAAACGCCGTCAAAGCGCAAAAGGGCGCTGACGTCAACCTCGCCACCGTACCGTCGTGGAACGAAAGCCGAAGACGGTAGCCTTCCCTCGGCTCTACGGAAACAACTTCTGGGATCATGCTCCACTCCAGGGGCGCAATCTCTTCAAAGGGCTGCTGGTTCTGCGCCAACTCCCAGTTTCTGCACTCGAGGCTTACCTACAGTCAATTGGACATCCTCAGCCGCTCAGCTGCCCGAAGCAACCGCTCGCGTTCGAGATCTGAAGGGCGCCCCGCCGCTTCCTTCTCAAGAAAGGATGCCCCATCTTCGCGTGCCAACCAGAAGACAGCCAGAAAGACATCAGAGGCTGATCGATATCTTTCCGTATCAACTCCGCTTGCAGCTAGGGCTTGGGCAACGCTGGGCAGAGCTGGTTCTCCGATTGTGGCCAATGCGTCAACAGCTGGGTAAAAACTGGCTCTTACATGAGTACGAAGCGTCATTTCTTGGGCGCTCTGCCAGTCTGTGTAAGATCGTCGGTAGTCGAGAAGGGCAACTAAAGCATTGACTGCGGCCACCGATTTTCTTGCTCCTAGACACTCGATCGCTGCAACATACGCATCCGGGTCATTATGCCGCAGTCGTTCATCCGACAAGGCCTCAATGAGATTCATTTCCGAAAGGCAGTCACACTTGTCACCCGCCCCTGCAACGGTGCAGATGAAACAAGCGTAAACGACGCTGACCAGCCTGAAGAGAAGTAGAGCTCGTTTCACTTCGGGTCTCCTCACTTGCAATTCAGGGATTCGTTACCCGTGCCTGCGCGGTTGTCACGAATTGCGTCGTTTAAAAGGGCCGCCCCGTCTACAGTCATGATGATTGACACCCGAGAAAACCACGAGAGAGAATCTGAAACCCTCGAACCACCATCCTTCGCTTTCTTCTCCAGTGTAGCCCACTCTGTGAAGTTTTGCCTCGATCGGCTCTGGGTCCCAATCGGGATTCCAAATGGCGTGTTCTTCAAGAATGCAGGCCCTGGAGCATCCAGATCATAGACTTTGCCGTTGCTCCCCCCAGACTGCGGGGCGTCATCCCGCAGTCTGTCATCACTCGTATCATCACCTTGAAATGGTTGGGTGAGGTCGCAATCGTTACCGTAGATTCTGCGGTTGACTGTCCGGTTGAGTACTATGCGACCTTGGTAGTTGGAGGGCTCGACAGTTCCAACGACTTCTACACCCGTATGCCAGCCGTCGAAATCTCGTGCGGTTTCTCCCCCAGATCGAAACAGGCCAAGGCTCGAAGTTCCCAACGTTGCCACATACTGACTTCGAGCCGCATTGTCCTGTGAAACTGTCGCTCCAGATCCGTGCCGAAATGACAAGGTCACCCAGACTACGCTGAAGTTCTCCTGGGCCAATGCTTGGCCGTTGATAGCGGCCTTCAAAGCAATGTTGTCGGCCGTGCTGCTTTCGGTGACCCCCTTGATGGAGACGCTTCGGCTGCTGGAGAGATTCATGGTCGTCGAATTGGTGGACTCGAAGCGCGCCGTGCCGGTTCCCGACATCCGGCTGAGCGTTAGGGACACCGAATGTTCGCTCAGCGAGTTCGACAGGCTGACCTGGACGCTGGCCGTGCCGTTCTTGGGGACGCTTTCGAGGTCGGCAATGGTGACCTCAGGCACCTCCTCCGAGAGGACCACAACGGTGGCCACCAAGGCCCCGGCCAGGATGATGCACAGCGGGTCGATCTCGAAGAAGGGATCTTCGTATTCGCCCTCGATGGCGGTCGAGCCCGGTCCGACCAGGTGCGCGCTGAAGGCGGAAACCTGGGCCACCGAAGTGTTGAGGCTCCTGATGTCGGAAAAGAAGGTCACGTCTTCGGTATGGCCGTCGGCAAAGAAGGCGATCAGCGGAGGGACGAAGAGGGTCTCGCCCACCAGTCCGCTTAGCTGCGATCCGGGGATGAAGGCTACCTGGGAGGGCTGAGACAGGCACAAGGGGCAGCTTTCCAGCAGCAGGGAACGTCCGCTGGGGCGGTCGTCAAGCACCGTCTGGATCAGAAGCTTTTCGGCAGGCTTGCCCTTCTGCAGGATCTTGACCTGGCCCTGCACTTCGCCTTGAGGAATCACGCGCTGGAAATGGTCCGAGGCCCCCTGCTGGCGAAGCTGCTCAAGGTCGATCTCCGCAAAGCTGTTGGCCGCCACGGACTTGACCGGGAGCGTCCACTGCCGGCCGTCGGCGAAGCTGAAAAAGGCTACCAATCGGGCTTCCCACGCAGCCGGATTGTAGAGCAGCATGAAATTCTGCAAGGATGCACAGCAGAGGCGAAATCGCCTAAGATCGAGAAGCGTACAAGTTGTTTATTCGCTTGCAGTTAAGCTCAACAAGGGCAGAACGTGAAGTCGGGGGCTCTGACTTCGAATCCGCAGGTCGCAGGTTCGCCGGAACTCTAGCATCTAGCGTTTCACGGCCTGAGAAAGGCGGCTCATTATCACCTTGGAGTCCGGTGAATCCCTATGCCGGGCGAATTGCCGGTGCACTCTCTACTCGTAGTGGAGCGCCCGCAGGGGGTCGAGGCGGGAGGCCCGGTAGGCGGGGAAGCAGCAGGCCAGCAGGGCTGTCAGGGTGAGCAGGGCCAGCACGGCCAGGTAGGTGAAGGGGTCGAAGTTGCCGACCCGGTAGAGCAGGTCCTGGAGCTGCTCGCGCAACAGCAGAGCCATGGTCAGCGCGGCCGCCAGGCCTAAGGCCAATCCGGCGCCGGTAAGCAGCATTCCCTGGCGGACGACCAGACTCAGCACGTCGCCGGCACGGGCTCCCATGGCCATGCGGACGCCGATTTCCTGCGTCCTCTGGGTGACCGAGTAGCTCATCACGCCGTAGATTCCGACCGCCGCCAGCAGCAACGCCGTAACGGCGAAGATGGACAGCAGCAGGACGGTGAAGCGCTGCTCGGAGAGAGAAACGCCCAGCACGCTTTCCAGCGTTTCAACCTCGGCGATGGGGATGTCGGCGTCGAGCTGCCAGATGGCGTTGCGGGCGCTGCCGGCCAGGCTCGAGGGAGCGTCCTCGGTGCGCAGCACGAAGCTCATGCCGCGGTAGGCGAATCCCCGCACCTCGGGATTCTGAGCCATGGCGGTGTACATGTGAGGCTTGACCTCGGCGCGCAAGCTTTGCTGCTTGACATCGTCCACCACCCCCACGATCTCCATCCAGGGGCCGCTGCTGCGCGCCCGCACCCGCTTGCCCAGGCCATTCTCGCCCGGGAAGAAGCGGTCCACAAAGCTCTGGCTGACCACCGTTACGGGCAGGCTACCAGGACGGTCGCCGTCGCTGAAGGTGCGGCCTGCCAGCAGTCCGATGCCCATGGTCTTGAAGTATCCGGGTGAGACAGCCTGCTGATAATCGACGTTGACGGGAGGCGAACCGTCGGTGCGCACCCAGCCCTCGATCTCAAAGTCGTTGGCATTGAGGAAGGAGCGCAGCGGCAAGGAACTGACGGCCGCTGCCGAGCGCACGCCGGGCAGAGCCCGCAGGCGCTCCAGGGCCCTTTGGTAAAAGTCCACCACCGACTCGTTGTCGGCGGCCGCCGTGGGCGAAACCACGGTACGCAAGGTGAGGGCGTTCTCAGCCTCGAATCCGGGGTCGGTGGACTGCAGGGCGGCGAAGCTGCGGATGACCAGCCCCGATCCCGCCACCAGCACCACCGCCAGGGCCACCTCGGCGGTCACCAGCAGGGCCCGGAAGCGGTTGCGTCCGCGCGAGGCCGAGGTGCCGCGTCCGCCGTCTTTGAGCGTCTCCTGCACGTCGCCAGAGATGAGCGTCACGGCCGGCGCGGCGCCGAAGAGCAGTCCCGTCAGCAGCGAAAGCCCCAGAGTGGCGCCGACCACCGTCCAATTCAGTCCGATGGCGTCCAGCCGGGGGATGCTCTCGGGATTGACGGCCAAAAGAACCTGCACGCCCCAATTGGCCACCAGCATGCCCACCATTCCTCCTCCCACCGCCAGGATGGTGCTCTCGGTGAGGAGCTGGCGGATGAGGCGTCCGCGTTCGGCGCCCAGCGCCGAGCGGATGGCGATTTCCTTTTGACGGGCCTCGGAGCGGGCCAGCAACAAATTGGCCACGTTGACGCAGGCGATCAGCAGCACCAGTCCCACAACCAGGGTGAGAAAGACCATCTGCGGACGCACCCCGCCCACCACCTGCTCATGCAGCGGATTGAGGATGTAGGGGTGCCACTCGGGGTTGGGACGGTGGGTGTTGGGCCCGGCGTCCTCGCCCCATCGGGTCACCATAGCCGTCAACTGGTGGCGCGCCTCCTCCACCGTCACGCCCTCGTTGAGGCGTCCCACCACCTGCATGAGGTGATTGCCCCAGCGGGTGGGAAGGCTGGCCGGGTCAATGGCAAAAGGCATCCAGGCCTGGACGTCGTCGTTGGGAAAGTTGAATCCCGCCGGCATCACGCCCACGATCTCGACCGTCTCTCCGTCGATCTCCGCCTTCCTGCCGATCACCGCAGGGTCTCCGCCGAATTTCTGCTTCCACAGGCCATAGCTGAGCATTACCACGTTGTCGTTGTCGGGCACGTCCTCTTCTTTACGGAAGAAGCGCCCGTGCAGCGGGTCGACGCCCAAAGTGGGAAAGAGGCTGAAGGTGGCGTAGCAGACGCTCAGGCGCAGAGGCTCGCCGTCCCCCGTCAGATTGGCGCCCCCGCTGGAGTAGGCGCCCAGATCGCGCAGGAAGTCGGCCCGCTCGTGCATCCCGTAGTACTCGGGCGGCGAAACCGGAAACTGGAAGAAGTCCATGGTGGGGAACTGGCTCCAGATCTGCACCAGTTGCTGAGGCTGACGGTAAGGCAAAGGCTTGAGCAGCACTCCGTGGACGACGCTGAAAATGGCGCTGTTGGCGCCGATGCCCACGGCCAGCGTCAAAAGGGCGACCAAGGTGAAGCCAGGATGCTTGGCCAGTACGCGGATGCCATAGCGCAGATCGTTCCAAATGGTGCTCATGCTTTCTCCTCAACTCCTCAGTGGGTTCCAACCTAAGACGGAGCAGCCGGCAGAAAGGTTGGGTGGCAGTCCAAATTCGACTTGTCCGCTACATGCTGTAACGCTACAAACAGTAGCATTTGGGCGGAGAGGAAGTCAATGCTTCCTTTTGGCCGGGGGGAGCGGAGGAGGAAATCTCCTCCCTACTCCACCCGCAGGGCCTCGCTGGGATCGACGCGCAGGGCGCGCCGGGAGGGGACGTAGGCGGCCAGCAGGGCCGCGGCCACCAGCAGGACGGTGAAGCCCACGAAGGTGATCAGGTTGAGCTGGATGGTGCCGAAGAGGGTGCTTTCCATGAAGCGTCCCAGGACGAAGGCCAGCAACAGTCCGATGGCGCAGCCGATGGCGGTCAGTCGCAGCGCTCCGCCCAGGGTCAGGCGCAGCACGTCGCGTCCCAGCGCTCCCAGGGCCACGCGGATGCCGATCTCGCGGATGCGCTGGTTGATGGAATAGGCCATGACGCCGTAGATGCCCACCACCGAGAGGATCAGCGCGATGGCGCCGAAGACGCCCATGATGGTGGCGGCGTAGCGCAGTCCGATGGTGCGGTCGGAGAGGGTCTGGCGCTGGGTCTTGACGCCGAAGACGGGTTGGTCGGCGTCCAGCCGGCGGACGGCTCGACGCAGCGAGGGGGCCAGCGATAGGGGGTCGCCCGTGGTGCGCAGCGCCACATAGACTCCCCGATAGGGCATCTGGGCCATAGGCAGGTACATGGTGGGCCGGGGTCCGCCGAAGAACCAGTTGTGGGTGACATCGCCGGCCACCCCTACCACCGTGTACCACTGGTCGGGATTTTCAGGCAGCCTGAAGCGCTGCCCCAAGGGGTCTTGCTGAGGCCAGTCGCGGCGGGCCATCTGGCGGCTGACGATGGCCACCCTGCGGCTGTCCTCGCGGTCCTGTTCGGTGAAGGCGCGTCCGTTGAGGATGGGGACACGCATGGTCTCGAAGAAGTCGGGCGTGATCACGCGGAAGTCGGCTGAGGGGCGCTCGGCGATGGTGGCCGCCGGACGGCCTTCCAGTTCATAGTCGCGGCTGCTGCCGTCGGGAGCAGCCGGCAGGATGTTGGCGACGGCGGCATTCCTGACCTGGGGCAGAGCCTCCAGTTCCAGTTCCAGGCGGTTCCAGAAATCGCGGCGGTCTTCGGCCTGGGGATATTTTTCACTGGGGAGCACCAGTTGGGCCGTCAGCAATCCGTCGGGATCATAGCCTTGGTCCTGCTCGATCAGCCGCATCGAGCCCTGGATGGAGAGCCCGGAAGCGATCAGCAGCATGAGGGCCACGGCCACTTCGGCCACCACCAGCAGACGGCGTCCCCGCTGGCTGCTGCCCGCCGAGCCGCTGCGTCCGCCTTCGCCGATGACCTGGTTGAGATCGAGACGGGTGGCGGAGAGAGCCGGGGCCAGGCCGAAGATGACGGCCGCCACGACGGCCAGCGCGCCGGCGAAGAGCAGCATCCGGTAATCGACTCCAATCTTGTCCCAACCCATCATGAAGACGCGGATCTCAGCCGGAAGGCTGGTGCGCAGCAGTTCGCTGGCCGCCCAGGCCATGGGCATGGCCGCCAGGGCTCCGGCCAGCGAGAGGATCAGGTTCTCGGTCAACAACTGGCGCATCAGGCGCCAGCGTCCGGCCCCCAGCGCGACCCGCAGGGAGAGTTCCTTGGCCCGCTCGCCGCCTCGGGTCAAAAGCAGGTTGGCCACGTTGACGCAAGCGATCAAGAGCACGAAGACGACGGTAATCTGCCACACCATGAGAAAAGCCGGGGCGCCGATGTCGACGACCGCCTTGCTCAGAACCATGACGTTGACGCCCCAACCGGCGTTGCTGTCGGGGAACTGCTGGGCAAGACGCTCGGCCCGCGCCGCCAAGGCCGCCTGGGCCTCGTCGGCGCTGCGTCCCTGGCGCAAGTGAGCCAGCACGTTAAGGTAGTGACTGTCGCGCTGCTGAGCCGTTTCGGGACTGATCACCAGGGGCGCCCACAGTTCGGTTCCCATGGGGTAGTGGAATCCGGCCGGACCCACTCCCACCACTTCGTAGGACTGCCCGTTCAACTCGATGGACTGCCCCACGATAGAGGCATCGGCGCCGTAGCGGCGAACCCAGAAGTCGTGTCCCAGCACTACCGTCCGCTCTTGGGCCGGATCGTTTTCGGCCAGCCGCAGATCGCGGCCATGGGTGGTCTGAACGCTGAGCATGCCCATCCATCCCGGCGTGACCAGCGTCCCGTGGAGGCGCTCGGGCTGATCGGTGCCGGTCAGGTTGACTTCCCACCACTGGTGGGCGTGGACCTGCTGAAAGAGTTCGGTCTCTTCTTTCCATTCCAGGAAATTGGCGGGCGAGGCGCTGGCCCGGTCCCAACCTTGCGACTCGATGGTCTCGAAGACCTGCACAATGCGGTCCACGTTGGGAATGGGGAAGGGCCTCAGCAACAGGGCGTCGATGAGGTTGAAGACCGCCGCATTGGCGCCGATCCCCAGGGCCAGGGTCAAGACAACCACCGCCGAGAATCCGGGGCGTTTGCGAAGGCTGCGAAGTGCGAATATGAAATCTTGCTTGAAACTGCTCATTGGGCGCTCTCTCCGTTCGTGGTCTTGACGATCCGTACGGAGCGCGCCCTGGGAAGGTTCAAGGAACGCCTGCACTAATGCTTCTCTTGGCTCACAACCTGGCCGTCGATGATCACGCCGGTGACATGGGTGGTGTACTCGAAGGGGTCGCCGTCGTAAAGGACCACGTCGCCATCCTTGCCCACCTCAAGAGAACCCACCCGGTCGTCGACCCCCAGTATGCGGGCGGCGTCGATGGTGACGGCGGCCAGAGCCTCATCCCATAGCAGCCCGTTGGAGGCGGCCCATCCGGCTTCGAAGAGCAGAACCCGGGTCTTGGGCACGTAACCTTCATAGCCGGTCTGGTAGCAGAAGGTAATGCCGGCATCTCGAAGGCGCGGGCCGGCTTCGAAGGTGGCGTTTTCAGCTTCTCCGAAATGGCGCATGCCAGGTGCGTGAAGGATGACCGGGACGTCGGCCGCCATGATCTTTTCGGTGATCAGGTGGGCTTCGGCGGCGCCGTCCAGCACCAGGTTAAAGCCGAATTCCTCGGCCAGACGGATGGCGGCCAGGATGTCGCGGGACCGGTGTGCGGTCACCAGCAGCGGCATCTCGCCCGAGAGCACCTTGGCCAGAGTCTCCTTGTGCAGGTCGCGGGCCGGCTCCTTGCCCTCCTCGGCGTTCTCCATCTTGTCCAGGTAGTCCTGGGCCTTGATGAACTCGGAGCGCAGCAGGGCCATCATCTTGGAACGGCTTCCCGGCGAGCGGCCCCCCGAAGCCTTGGCGCCGTCGCCCAAAGTGGCGGCCAGCATGGCCGAGGGCACCATGAGCGCGTCGTCGACAGTCTCTCCGTAGGTCTTGACGATCATGGTCTGGCCTGAGACGAGCTGACCCGGACCGTGGCCGGTGTGGAGGGTGGTGACGCCGTGGCGGCGCACCCATTCCACCAGCGTTTCGCGGGCGTTGTAGGCGTCCAGCGCCCGCAACTCGGGCTGGATGGGGGAGGACTCTTCAAGGTGATCCTGGTCATGGTTCTGGTTGAGGTAGCCGGCCAGTCCCACCACGCTGTGGGCGTCCACCAGTCCGGGAGTGGCCACTTTGGCTTCCAGCACGGTCACGCCCGAAGGAATCTGCACCTGGGAGGCCGGTCCCACAGCGGAGATCTTGCCCTCCTCGATCAGCACCACCCCGTCGCTGATAGCGTCGCCGGCGGCGGTATGCAGGGTCTCGGCTTTGACGGCCACCTGGGCCTGAAGAGGCAGGAGAGCGGCCGCTAAGAGAAGGCTGAGCAGTATGAAATTTCGGTAACGCATTAGTAGTCGGCCTCCTGGGAGAGCTGGTGGACTTCATTGGCTTGGTCGTTGCTGGCTCCATAGCCTCCCACGGCGTAGAGGCGGTCTTGGGGGTCGTCGCGGTCGAAGACCTTGACGCCGTCCACCCAGGTCTGGCGGACTTTGCTGTAGACGCTGAGCGGATCGCCGTCGAGGATGATGAAGTCGGCGTCCTTGCCGGGCTCCAGCGTCCCCACCCGATCTTGCAGGTCGAGCATGATGGCGTTGGCCATGGTGAGTCCGTAGAGGGCCTTTTCCCGCGACATTCCGGCCCGCACGGCCCATCCCGCCGAGCGCAGGAAGAGGCGCGAATCGGTGATGCCGTCGTCGGTGTGGAAACCCACCAAGGCGCCGGCTTCCTCCAGGATGGCGGCGTTTTCCAAGGTGATGTCCTTGGCTTCGATCTTGCCGCCCGGGGACTCGATCATGATGATGGAGTTGCCCACCACCTGATCAGAGGCGGCGATCTCTTCAGCCACCGCCCAGGCGTCGGAGACATGCTGAAGCACCACCTTGAAACCGAACTCCTCGGCCAGGCGCAGCACGGTGAGAATGTCGTCGTGACGATGGGTGTGGTGGTGGACGATGCGCTTGCCTTCAAGCACTTCCAGCAGCCCCTCCATGCGCAGGTCGCGGGCCGGCATCTTTTCTTCATCGTCCTCGGCGGCTTCTATCTTGGCTCGATATTCCTGGGCCTTGAGGTACTCTTCGCGCACCAGTGCGGCGCTCTTGGCGCGGGTGCCGGGGAAAGGCGGATTGCGGCGCGAGTTGGTGCCGTTGGCCATTTTCATTCCGCCCCTGGGCGACCCGTCCTCCCAGGGGATGATCAGGTCTTCCACGGTGTTGCCGTCGCGCAGCTTGAGGTAAACCGTCTGGCCGCTGAGCAGGTGTCCCGAGCCGGGCATGACGTTGGCCACCGTGATGCCTCCGGCCTGGGCTTTCTGGATGCGCGAGTCTCGGGCGTTGACGGTCTCCCAGACCCGGATGTCGGGCTGGATGGGGGCGCTGCGGTCGCCGCCTTCCAGCTCTCCGATGTGGCTGTGGCTGTCGATCAGCCCCGGCATGATGACCCTGCCCGACACATCGATCTGCTCGGTGTCGGCGGGCAGCGTCATGGCCGCCGAAGATCCCACGGCCGTAATCTTGCCGTTTTCGATGAGCAGGATGCCGTTTTCGATTTCGGGGCCTTCGATAGGAATGATCCTCGCTCCCACGAAGGCTTTGGGAGCCTCCTGGGCCCAGAGGGCGGCCTGGCACAACACCAAGCCCAGAGCAAGGTACGCGACGATGGATGATTTACTCAAGGGAACTCCTTTGTCAGCACTCTTCCGGTTATCTCACACTTTCAATGTTCTTTCAGAATCGCCTTCCGCGAGCCCGGACTTGACTTCTAACACAGTCCTTGGGCTAGCGAATGGCTCCCTTCCAGGGAGCCGGGATTCGAGTGGCAACGGTCTTTCGCGGCCCAAGTTACTTGCGCGTGTAGACGATTTCGCCGCCTACGATGGTGTGGTCGACCTGGGCGGTGGGGATCTCTTCCTCGGGGATCTCCAGGATGTCCTTGGAAAGCACGGTAACGTCGGCCAGCTTGCCCACCTCCAGCGAACCCTTGAGGTCTTCTTCGAAGGCCGCGTAGGCGTTGTTGATGGTGTAGGTGCGCAGGGCCTGCTCGCGGTTGAGGCGCTCGTCGGGATAGAAGCGCTTGCCGTTGACCATCATGCGCGAGACGGCCGAGTAGTAGCTGGCGATGGGGGAAACGTCTTCCACCGGGGCGTCGGTTCCGTTGGTCACCACGGCCCCTGATTCCAACAGGGTCTTCCACAGGTAGGCTCCCTCGCGCGAGCGCTTCTCGCCCAACCGGTCGGGCACCCAGGGACCGTCCGAGGTGGCGTGCACGGCCTGCATGGAGGCGATCACCTCCAGCCCCGCGAAGCGCTCGATGTCGTCGGGATGCAGGTGCTGGGCGTGCTCGATGCGCCAGCGCAGGCCGGACTTGTCGGGATGCTCCTGGAAGACCTTTTCGTAGAGGTTGAGGACTTCGCGGTTGCCCCGGTCGCCGATGGCGTGGATGCAAAGCTGGTAGTCGTGCTCGATGGCCAACTGGGCCGTCTCGTAGACCTCGTCCATCGGCACCAGGTTGAGTCCGGTCAGTTCGGGGGCGTCGCTGTAGGGTTCCAGCAGCCAGGCGCCGCGAGATCCCAGCGCGCCGTCGATGGAGACCTTGATGGCCCTCACCGTGAGCTTGTTGTCGCCGTATCCCTCCACCCGGTAGTCGGCCAGATTCTTCTCCAGGCTTTCGTTGGAGGCACGGATCATGACCCACAGCCGCAGGGGCATCTTGCCCTCGTCCACCAGGGTTTTGAAGAGATCGATGGTCTGGAAGCCGGAGCCGGCGTCCTGAAAGCTGGTGATGCCCTTGCGCAGGCATTCCTGGGCGGCCAGTTCGGCCATTTTGCGGGCGCGTTCCTCGCTGCCGTCAGGCGTATCCATGAGCCTCTGAGCGGTCTCACGCAGCAATCCCACGAGCTTGCCCTTGCTGTCGCGCAGGATCTCGCCTCCCTGCGGATCGGGCGTCCCGCCGTCGACCCCTGAGACCTGCAGGGCCTTGGCATTGACGAAGGCCGCGTGTCCGGAGGCGTGGGTGAGCATGACGGGATTGTCGGGCGACACCTTGCTCAATCCGTCGTGATAGGGAAAACCCTCGTAATTAGGGTCGGGCACGCTTTGCCATTTGTCCTGGTGCCATCCGCGGCCCATGATCCATTCGCCGGGCTCGCTCTTCTCCACCGCCGCGGCCACCAGGTCGACGATCTCCTGCCAACTCCGGGGCGTAGTCAGGTCGAGGATGAGTTCGGCGTTGCCGATGCCCATGAAGTGGCCGTGCCCCTCGATGAATCCGGGGATGGCGCGGCGGCCTTGCAGGTCCACCACCTCGGTGGACGGTCCCAGGTAGGCCTCGATATCGGCGTCGCTGCCCAGGGCCACGATGCGTCCCTCGCGGGCGGCCAGCGCCTGCACCTCGGAGTTGTTTTCATCGACGGTGGCGATCTTGCCGTTTTTCAAGACCAGGTCGGCCGGCTGCTGGGCCGTCCCGCCGCAGGCTGCGGCCACTACGAATAGCAATATGAGTCCAAACAGACGTCTCATTCGTCCCCCCTTGATTCCGCGGCGGATCAATGGACCCGCTTCTTAACTTTGCTCCAGAACTCTTCGCGCAATTCGCGCTTGAGGATTTTGCCCGTTCCTCCCTTGGGAAACTCGTCGTAAAAACGTACCGCCCGAGGACACTTGAAGTGAGCCAAGTGCTCCCTGGCATAGGCGATCAGTTCCTCTTCCGAGGCTTGGCGGTCGTCTTTGAGCACCACCAGCGCCATGGGCACCTCTCCCCATTCGTCGTCAGGAACGGCGATCACGGCGCATTCCAGCACGGCCTCGTGACCCAAAAGGGCTTTTTCGACTTCGATGCTGGAGATGTTCTCGCCTCCGCTGATGATGATGTCCTTGGTGCGGTCCACGATCTGCACGTAGCCGTCGGGAGCGATGGTGGCTGCGTCTCCGGTATGAAACCAGCCGCCCCGAAAGACCTCTTCGTTCTCCTCAGGACGGTTGTAGTAGCCTTCCATCACCATATCGCCGCGCACCACGATCTCGCCGACCGACTGGCCGTCCCAGGGCAGCGGGCGGCCTTGCTCGTCCCAAACCTCGATCTCGGCACCAAGATTGGCGGTTCCGGCCATGCACTGCAAGTCGAGACGCTCCTCTTCGTCCAGTTCGAAGTGGGCTTTGGGACGCGCCAGCGTCAGCGCGGGGGAGGTTTCCGTCAGTCCGTACCCGGCCAGGCAGAGACAGTCGAAAAGCTCTTCCACCTGGCGGGTCAGGTGGGGATTGCTGGCCGATCCACCCACCGTGATAAGACGCACCGAGGACAGGTCGTAGCGGTCGCGGTGCTTGAAATTGACCAGGGCGATGGCCATGGTGGGCACCAGCGAGAGTCCGGTTACGCCGTTGCGTTCGATGGCCTCGAAGACTTTCTCGGGCTCGAACTTGGGCAGCATCACGTGAGTGCCTCCCAAACCCGTCAGAAGCTGAGGGCTGCCCCATCCGTTGACATGAAAGAGAGGAATGGTGTGCAGCAGCACGTCGGCGTCGTTGGTGCGCAGCGCCAGGGCCAGTTCCAGGGCGTGAAGGTAGAGATTGCGGTGGGTCAGCATGACGCCCTTGGGACGTCCCGTCGTGCCCGAGGTATAGAAAATCTCGGCCACGGCGTTCTCGTCGACCTGCATATAGTCGAATTGGAGCTGAGGGGAGGACTGGGCCAGAAGTTCCTCGTAGGTGTGCTGCTCGATCCAGGAAGGCGCGTCCTCGGCGGGGTCGAGCAGCACGAAGCGCTCTACGGTCTGCAAGCGGTCGCGGATCTTGACGATGCTGTCCAGAAAGTCGGCGTGAAAAAAGACCGCCGAAGCGCCGGCGTCGTCGAGGATGAAGGCGAAGTCGTCGGCTGTCAGGCGGACGTTGAGAGGCAGCAATACATGCTCGGCCAAGGGCACCCCGTAGTAGCCTTCCAGAAGCTCATGGGTATTGTAGGCCACGAAAGCCACCGGCGACTGGGCGGGCAAGTCCCAGCCGAGCAACAGGTTGGCCAACCTGCGGCAGCGTTCATCGTACTCTCGGTAGGTCCAGGACTTGTCATCTTCCACCACCGCCTGTTTGTCCCCGTACTGACGACGGGCTCGGTGGAGGAAACGGATCGGCGTCAGGGGAATCTTCATAGAGCTTTCTAAGCGAGAGGCGAAACGAAAATCTGGCGAGCGAGCTGCTCGCTCAGACCATGGACCTTGCCTTCGACCTTGATGTTGACGGGACCATTGAAGGGCGCCTTGTCCATGACTTCGAGCTGGACATCGGGATAGACGCCGATGGAGGCCAAATAGCGCAAGACGTCGGAATCGCGATCGCTGACCCTCCGCACCTCTACCGTTTGACCGGCGGAAACCTCCCACAGCGAATCGAAGCGCACGTCCTCAACCGTGCCGTCCTTGCGGGGAATGGGGTCGCCGTGAGGGTCGCGGGTGGGAAAGCCCAAGGCCTCGTCGATCTTGTCTTCGAACTCCTCGGAGATTACGTGTTCCAACTTCTCGGCTTCATCGTGTACCTTGTCCCAGGTGTAGCCGAGCACTTCGGCCAAATAGAGCTCGATCAGCCGGTGATGGCGGATGGTCTCGAGAGCGACCTTGGCACCCGCATCCGTCATCTTGACCCCCTGATAGGGCTTGTAGGAGACGAGCTTCATCTGAGAGAGCTTTTGGATCATGTTGGTGGCGCTGGCGGCAGAGCAATTCATCCGCTCGGCCAGTTCCGAGGTCGACACCATCTCCCCCTCCTGAGAAGCCTGATAGATGGCTTTCAGGTAGTCTTCCATCGCTCGGCTGATCATGGTTTTGCAATCTCCGCGACTTATGATAGCAAATCGCGGCGCCGCCTTAAGCGGGCTCAGGCGGCTCATGAAAAGGAGGGATAATGGCTCATCAAATCGTGGCGCTTCCCGGCGACGGGATCGGCAAAGAAGTAACCGCGGCAGCTCTGACGGTATTGCGACATCAGAGCGAAATCCACTCTCTCGATCTGGAGGTGGAGGAAATGCCGGTGGGCGGCAGCGCCATAGCCCGCCACGGACAACCTTTGCCCGACTTCGTACTGGAGGCCTGCCGCCGCTCGCCCATCGTCCTGCTGGGAGCGGTGGGAGATCCGGCCTTCGACAGTCAGCCTCCCCACAACCGGCCCGAGCAGGCCATTCTCAAGCTGCGCAAGGAACTGGGACTCTTCGCCAACCTGCGTCCCGTACGCGCCTACCCGGCCCTGCTCGAGGCCTCCACCCTCAAGCCCGAGGTGCTGGAGGGAGTCGACATCCTCATCGTGAGGGAACTGACCGGAGGCATCTATTTCGGCCAACCGCGCGGCCAGGAGGAGCGTGAAGGGGCGCGCGCCGCCTACAACACCGAGATCTACTACGACTGGGAAATCGAGCGCATCGCCCACAGCGCCTTCAAAGCCGCCCGGCTGCGCGGCCGCCGGGTCGTCAGCGTCGACAAGTCCAATGTGCTGGAGGCCTCGCGCCTGTGGCGGGCGGTGGTGGAAGAAGTGGCCGGCCAATATCCCGAGGTGGAACTGCGGCATATGCTGGTCGACAACTGCGCCATGCAGCTCATTCGCCGGCCTTTGCAGTTCGACGTGCTGCTCACCAACAACCTTTTCGGCGACATCCTCAGCGACGAAGCCGCCATGCTGACGGGGTCGCTGGGCATGCTGCCATCGGCCAGCCTGGGGCGCCTGCGGGACGGCCGCGCCGCCGGACTCTTCGAGCCGGTCCACGGATCGGCCCCCGACATCGCGGGCGAAGACAAAGCCAACCCCTTGGCCGCCATCGCCTCCGCCGCCCTGCTGCTGCGCCACGCCTTGTCCATGGAGGAGGCGGCTCAAGGCATTGAAAAAGCTCTTGAGGAGGTGCTGAGCGAGGGATGGCGCTGTGCCGACATCGCTTCCAGCAACACCCCGCCGGCATCGATCCTGGGCACCCGGGACATGACCGAGAAGGTGGTGGAAAGACTGCGATAAGGCGGGGAATTGAAGAGGTTGAGGAAGGGCCGAAGCGGAAACCGTGCGGGGCCCGAAATTCCCTATCTCCGCTTCGGCGCTTCTTCCAGCCTCAAACTATAGGCTCTGCGCAGGCGCATGTATGTGAGCCACATCACCAAGTAGAAAAAACGGGGCAGAAAGAGCACGGCCTTGAGGGCCGTCCGGAAAGCCCAGCGAGTCAGCAGAAAGCGTCCGCGGCTCTGCCTGGCATGCATGGTCAGGAACCGCCCCAGGCGCCTGAAGCGGAAGTAAAAACAGTCGTGGTTTTCGTTGATGACCAGGCGGTGACGCGCGGGTGCCAGGAAGAAGAGCAGCTTCTGGAGGCGGAAAATGGGCCGTCCCGAAAACATGGCCGCCACGCTGTCCAAGCGCAGTCGGCGCATTTCGCCCCAAAGGCGCAGGTTCTTCACCAGCCCCTCTTTTCTGTAGGTGATGACGCGGGCCACTCCGGGCTGCGACTGGAAGAACGGTTTCCGGTCCTGACGGCAGAGGACGAAGAGTCGGGCAACGCGGGCCAGGCTTGGACTGCGGACAGTCTGCATCGCCTTGACCATCTCGGCGTCGTCCTCGCTCTGAATGAGGAGAAGGCGATGGGGCATGGCGTCGGCGGCCGTCCTCTCGCGCCGCAGCAACATGCCCCAGGTGCGCCACCCCAGGTAGTAGCACTCCAGTTGCGAATTGAAGATCAAGCGGTTGCGGGCGCGGATGAGGAAAAAGAAGAGCTTGGAAAGGCGAAACGTCGGCCGTCCCGAGAAAAGCGCCGCCGCCACGTCGGTTTGCCGCCGCCTCAGATGCCACCACAGTTTCAGGTAACCGCGCCAATCCCCTCTGGTGTAGGTCAGCACGTCGTCGACTTGCGGCAGTTTGCGGAATGCTCCCTCGCGTTGACGGTTGCAGACCACGGTGATGGGCGGACTTCCGGAGATCACTTTGGAATGGCGCAGCCGCTCCAGCACCTGGCCCATGCGGGGCATGCCGTCGGTCTGCACCAGAAGGATGTGATCGGGCTTGGGCAGCCCCGCGTCTCCCACCACGTCGGCGCGCAATCGGTCCTTGCGGAAGATGCGCGGCCAGGAGCGCAAGGTCAGCACATAGCGTTCCAGAGAGGCGTTGAAGACCAGCCGGCGGCGAACGTTGAGGAGGAAGAAGAGCAGCTTGTAGGGTCGGAAGACGGGCCGCCCCGTGAAAACGGCGCAGAGTTCGTCGGCGGGAACCCAACGGGCCCTTTTCCAGAGCCGCCAGAAATCAAAGAGACGACGCCCCGAGTGAAGCAACAGGTCGCATTCCGGAAGAGCCTTCTCCACCAGCTCCCGGTCGGCCTGGCGGCACAGGACAGTCACCTTGGCATGCCGGTAAGCGGGATGGGCGCGCAACCGCTTGACCGACGCCACCAAATACTCGGGCACCTCGGTCTGAATGAAGAGAACGGAGCCCACCAAGGCGCGGTGAGCGGGACGGGTCAGCAGCCTCTTGAGGGCGAAACGCAGCGAGTGGCGCCTACGCTCCAGATCATGCAGCCCCCCTTCGTCCACTACGATGACGCGGGGAACTCCCAGCAGCCAGGGAAGAAAGCGCAGCGACCGTCCTCCCCGTTCGCCTCCGAAATAGACCAGCGCCCCCTGGAATGAGCGGCCCCGCAGACGCCTCCACTCACGCAACAATCCGCCCCGGCTTTGCTCCACCTCGTGGGCCTGGCTGAGAAAAGGCTTCCAGGCGCGACGGGAGGCGCGACGCAGGCTGGGGCTGGCGATGACTTCCAGCACCCGTCCCTGCAACGGCCACTGAGGCCAAGCCTTCAAGAACTCCAAGAACTCGGCAGGGGGAGCGGGGGGGCGCAGGGCCGCCTTCCACATTGCCAGCCGTCCCACAGGACCCAGCACTCCTTCCCATCGGCATGAACGGGCCTGCGGGCCCGCCCGCTTGCGCAACTTCTTCAGGCGCCGGTAACCGCTTCCCAGCAGGGGGAAGACAACGGCCTCGAAGTCCCGGGGCGGGGCGGCTTCAGAGGGCCATTCTCCACGCGAGTACCAGACCCGGTCGAAGGCTGAAAGATCATGGAAGCGCCGGCGGTTGGAATCGGCGTCCAGCAGCACGGCCTCGATGCGGCGTCCGGGTTGGCGCCGGCGCAGGCGCCGGGCCAGGAAGACCATCTGGGGAGGATGACAGGTCTGAATCAGCAACAGTGGCTTGGGGCTCATATTCAGGCTGCCCCCCGTTTGGCGTCTTCTTCGCTCTGTACACCCAACAGCCGGCTGTAGACCCCGCTCATGCGCTCTCCAAGCGGCACCCAGTCGTAGCGCTCTTCGACCGTGGCCCGGCCCGCTCGGCCCAGGCGGCGGGCGAACTCGGGATGACGCAGCAAAGCCAGCGTCCAGCGGGCGATATCGCGGGGATCGTCGGCCACCAGGATGTTCTCGCCGTGCAGCGCGCGAATGCCCTGGCAGGCCAGCCTGGTGGCCACCATGGCCTTTCCCGCCGACCAGCCCTCCAACACCTTTCCGCGGATGCCGACACCGGTACGCAGGGGCACCACCACCACCTGGGCCAAGTCATAGTAGTCGCGCAGGTCCTCCACAAAGCCGGTAACGGTGATTTGGGGATGGTCCGCCAGCTTTCGGATGGAAGCCGGAGGCGAGGAACCCACGATATAGAGATGCGTATTGGGGCGGTCGCGCAGGATGAGGGGAAAGACATCCCGGCAGAAAAAGTGCATGGCGTCGATATTGGGATCGTGGCGGAAAGCCCCTACGAACACCACGGCGTTCCGGTCCACGTCCTCCTCCTGCCCCACCGTGTAAAAGCGGGTGTCGACGCCGGTATTGACCACCTCCAGAGAATCGCCGGGCAAATAGCCGCGCAGGTAGTCGCGGTCGTCGTCGGTGACGCAGATGACCTTGTCGACGCGCCGGCACATTTCGACTTCGCGGTAGAGCGTCTGCAAGGTGTTGTAGGTCTTGCGCAGCTTGCGCCAGGGATTGGATTCCACTTGGACCTGAGTCCAATGGGCCATGTAGTTGACCTCGATCTCAGTCACCAGGCTGGGTGTGTGCGGAAAGAGGTCCTGGTACTGCACCATCTGGGTCCACTCGAAGTGAACCAGATCGAAATCTTCTTCCGCCAGCATTCTCTCCAGCAGGCGGCGGAAGCGGGGACAGTTGAATTCCTCGAAGGGTTCGTAGGGAAAGGGCGAAACCGGCGAATAGCGTCCTCGCCGGATCACCTCGATGCGATGGCAGTGGGGCGCCACCTGGCTGATCTCGGCCTTCTCCTTGTCGGACTCCACGAAAGCCGCCAGCGATACCTGGTGGCGGCCCGACACCTGGCGCAGCAATTGAAAGACGCGTCCGCCGCCGCCGTGGTAGCCGAGGTGCGGCAGGTAGGCGCTCACGATCAGGATGCGCAGGCGGGAGGGGTCGCGGCTGAGCTCGGCCCGGCGGGGATGAAAGCGGTCGAGATAGCGGAAAGGCGTCTCGATCCAGCCGCGGATGCGGGCGTCGCTCCAGCGGCGGGGAGGCTCGGCCAGGCGCAGAGCCAGCACCCGGGGAAGCTTGCGCAGGGCCTTCCAGTAGCCGGTGGGCGAGATGGCGTCGGTCAAATGGCCGGCGTAGAGGAAGAAATGGGGCAGCAGCCAGGACCAGGGATGGTTGCGCCACAAGTACCAAAGGCGCCGCTCTTCGACGATGTCGTCGAGTTGGCGCTTTTCGAAGCGGCGTGAGGAGCTGCTGCGGTGCTTGTGCAGGACGCGGCTCGGCGACGCCAGCAGCACCTTCCAGCCCCGCCTCCAGGCGCGGTAACTGAGGTCGGCGTCCTCGACGTAGACGGGCGAGTAGAGATGAGAGAACCCGCCCAGTTGCAGGAAGCGGCTGCGGTGGAAGGCGGTCGAGCCGCCGCCCGCCCACAGCACGGGCAGCACAGACCGGTTTTCGTGGGCCCGCCCCAGCGGGTTGTGGGCCATCTCCAGGCGTCCGCGGCGCAGCCATGAGCTGGTGTTGCCCGTCTCTTCGCGACGCCGTCCCGGGGGGAAGAAGATCTGGGCCGAGACGGCGAAAACCTGCTCGTCCTGGAAAGGCTCCAGCAATGGAGCCAGGAAATTCTCCTCAACGATCATGTCGTTGTTGAGCAGCACCACGATGTCGCGACAAGCCGCTTCCACTCCCCTGTTGTTGCCTTGGGAAAAACCCAGGTTGCGGGGCAATGCCAACACCCGTACCTGCGGGTACTCCCGATCCAGCCAGGCCAGCGAGTCATCTTCGCTGCCGTTGTCGACCACCAGCACCTCGTGATCGCCTGGACAGGTTTCGAGGGCGCGCATGAGGGGAGGCAGACTCTCTTCCATCAGGCGCCGCCCGTTCCAGTTCAGCATCACCACCGAGCATGCGTCCGTCTGCACCGGCGCTGCGGGCTCGCGGCGGGCACGGAAGAGGCGCTTCAGGGGCAGGGACAAGGCCCGCAGCAGGTCGGTAAGGGCAAAGGATGCCAGCAGCAGAAGTTGAAGCGGCAAGTGAAAAAGCCACAAAAGCAAACGCAGCATCATGAAACTCAGATCATTCCCAATCCGGCGGCGGACCCGGGGCGCCCCTGCGGCACGCTTGGCCAGCCCCAGTCCTTACGGCTGCGACAATTTTCGCCACCACGCATCCTCTCCAAGAGGGCTTGGGCCGGCTGAGGACCTCACGTTTGAACGTCCTCACCGCGGGACGGCCCCGCAAAGAATAAAAAATGCCGGCCGGCCGATCAAGACCGGCGGAATGTGAGCAATCATACAGACTAGCGGTTATAATCGTCTTATGCTGACAGAAAGGTCAACCATGCTTAAGAAAACAACTGCCCTGGGCACCGCTTTCCTTCTGCTTCTGGGAACCCTGTGGGCCACAAGCGTCAAACCCGTCAACTTGCAGGAAATGGTGGGATCGGCTGAGCGCATTTTCTGGGGCTCCTGCGTGAGGGTTGAAGAGACCGCTCTGCCTTCAGGGCTGGTGGCGACCCAATACACATTCCAGGTTCGCCGCGGACTCAAGGGCGTGGAAGCCGGAGAGATGGTGACCTTTCGCCAGTTGCAGTCCACCGACCGCCAGAGCCTCAAAATCCCGGGCCTGCCCACCTTCCGCAAGGGCCAGGAGTCTTTGATCTTTCTCTACGGCGAGAGCCGCTTGGGGCTGACCAGCCCGGTGGGGTTGCAGCAGGGCGTTTTCCGAGTCGAACAGACCGAGCAGGGACTGTCGGTCATCAACGCCCTGGAAAACTCGAACCTGGACTACGACTTGCCCGAGATCAACATGCGCTCGGCGGGGCTGGCGGGACGCGAGCGTGACCTGCTCTCCTCCAAACAGCCCATACCATTGGATACGTTTGCCGCCTTGGTGGCCAAGTTCGACCGACTCAATCAGCAAAGGGCCGATCAATGATCCGAGTAATGCTCGCTACTTCCAGCGCCGCCGCGAAACCGTTTCCGGCGGCGTTGGCTTTTCTGCTCCTCTTGGCAGGACTCTCCCCAACCCAGGCATTGGGCGGAGGCCCCTTCACCGCCGGAATCATCTCCGGCCAGGGTTTCCAGCGCTGGAACCCGGCGCAGCCGGTACCTTACAGCATCGACCCGGGCGCCTTCGGGACCAACCAGAACAACGCCGCCGGCGTGGCACTGGTGGAGGAGTCCTTTCAGCGCTGGGAAGACGTCTCCACGGCCTCGCTGACGACTCAGAACGTAGGGCCCCTGCCCGCCGATGTGACCGCCGCCAACTTCAACAACTTCGATGGCGCGCCTAATGAGCCGGTGTCCATCGTTTTCGATCTTGACGGCAGCATCATCGACAGTGTTTTCGGCGACGGCGCCAGTGACAATACGCTGGGCTTCGCTTCACCCAGGTTTCCCAACGCAGAGGGTTTCTATACCTCGGGGGTTATCGTCCTCAATGGACGAAGGTCCGGCCGTTTCGGATTCGACCAGACGGTTACTCACGAAGTAGGCCATCTGCTGGGACTGGATCATACCCAGATCAACCGCCGCTTCGAAAGCCCTCCCTCCGCCCAGAGGCAATTTGTCCCGTTAATGTATCCCTTGGCCCTCCCCAACCAGGGACCTGAACCGGAACTCGACGACGCCGCCTGGTTTTCATTCATCTACCCCCAACCCGGATTTTCCGACACCGTCGGCAGCATCCGCGGACAGGTCTTCCGCCCCAACGGACTGCCCATGCTGTCGGGGCACGTGACGGCCGTCCAGGTCACGGAGGAAGCCGGCGGCTTGGTCCTTTCCGACAACCAGTTGGTGGGCGGGGCGGTCGATTATCTGCTCTCCAGCGACGGCAGCTTTCTTCTGCCCGGACTGCCGCCGGGAGATTACCTGGTCTTCATAGAGCCCATCGACACCCGCTTCGTTGCCGGAAGCAGCGTAGGCCCCCAGGACGAGTCCACCAGCCGCCAGGACGACTACCCGCGGGATTTCTTCAACGGCGATGGGGAGAGCGCCGATGACGATCCGCTGGAGGCCTTGGTCGTCACGGTCGAGGCCGGACGGACGGTGGAGGACATCGACTTCATCGTCAACGCCCCTCCCCAGTCGGATGCCGAAGTCATCCCGGTCAGCCTGGGAGACGACGATGCCGAGGTCTTCGATTTCCCCGAGGGATTCGCCTTTCCCTTCCAGGGACGGGTCTTCGGGCAGATGATCATTCACAGCGACGGCAACATCTGTCTCAACGACGGCGACGCTGCCTCCACCCCGCGTTCCGCCGGCCGGCTGGTCTTCGGTCCCCCGCGCATCGCGCCTTTTTTCACCGACCTCAATCCCCGGGCCGGCGGGACGGTCCAAGTGGTGGTGCTTGAGGACGCCCTGCGCGTGGAGTGGATCGATGTCCCCGAATTCACGCCAGGCGGCCCTAATCCCCCCGGAAACACTTTCTCGGCCACGTTGCGTTCGACGGGCGAGATCCAGTTCGACTACGGGGACCTGTCGGTGACCCCCGACCCCTTCGACGAGGACCGGCTGGCCGCCGTCGGCGTGGCGCCCGGCTTTTTTTCAGACCAGATTCCCCAGTTTGCGACGGATCTCTCGGCAGCCGGGGGCCCCATACCCTTCGACCAGGTGGCCGTGGTGGAAGATTTCCGAGTCGGCACCGGAGGAATCGACCTGGAAGGGCAGCAGGTGGTCTTCAGGCCTGAAACCCAGACTTTCGTCTTCCCCTTTCTGCAAGCCGACGAGGTGAATTTCACGGGATTCGCCACCGCCAACGTCTCGGGCGGAGGAGCCGCATTGACGCTGGAGAATTTCAATTCCGACGGGTCCTCGGCGGACTTGCCCACCAACCCCTCCATCCGCGGCGTCCTGGACGGCTTTCAATTCGCCCAGGTGGGCAACGAACTCTTCGACGTGCCCGCCCAGAGCCCCCAGAGCGGCTGGGTGCGCATGATCAGCAACCAGCCGGAGCTGGCCAGCTTCTTCCAGTTCGGAAACGGGCTCTCCGCAACTCCCCTCACCCAGCTCGACGGAGGCGTGGCTATCCGTCAAGACCAGATCGGCGACGTCATCTTCTTCAGCCGGGTGCTGCAAGGACCTGTCTTCCTTTCGCCCGGAGCCCAGGTCGAGGCCGAAACCGTCTTCTCCATCATCAATCCCAGCGACCAGGAAATCGAGATCGAAGCCACCTACTTCAATACCGTAGGAGCCATGCTTTTCAACCCCGTCACCCGCGTGATTCCGCCTCGCGGATCCATCCGGGAGAGCTTTCCCCAGCTTTTCGGCAACGCACCTCCCATCATGGACGGCTATGTTCGCGTGGAGTTGTTGCAGGGAAGCCAGGTTACGGGATTTCAGTTGATCAGGCTGCCCGACAGCGTCTTCGGGATCAATGCCTTCCGTCCCGGGCAGGTAGACACGATCTACTCGGCTCAACTCGCCAACGGCGGGGCGGGAGGAGCCTTCAGCTTCACCAACCTGAACCTGGTCAATACCTCCAATCAGCAGGTTTTGGTGACCATTA
>DATIPQ010000090.1 GCA_035471785.1 Acidobacteriota bacterium | reverse complement strand
GCCCCCTCCTTCGCCAAGGCTTCGGAGGGCAGGCAGCGACTGTGTTAGAAGTCAAGTCCGGGCTCGCTGAAGGCGAGCGATTCGCCAGCCCAGGGTCAGCCCCGGCGAGCGCCAGCGAGACGGCGGCGCCACCCTGGGTTTCAGACGGCAAGGGTCCGAACGCTGAAAGCGTGGGATAACGCGACAGGGTGGCTCAAAATTTCTGGCGCACTGCGCTAGCGGGGCGTTCCGAAGACGGTCTTGTATTCGGCCGCCAGGTCGAAAAGGGCCTGCCGGGCGTTTCCCCGGAAGCTGGAGCCGTGCATGACGGCCAGGGTTTCGGGGCTGATGTCGGCCAGTTTTTTGAAGCTGGCTTCGGTGTAGTGGGTGTAGGGCGAGTAGTCGGCCAGCACGCCGGCTTGATATTCCCTCATGGCCCGGCCCGAGCGACCCACGATGTCGGACTCGGTGATGGGCTCGACCTGGCCGCTCTGGTGAAAGAGGTCGGAACACAGCAGCGTCTTGCTCGACTCTTCGTACATCACGGCCGCGTCCCACCCGTGAGGCAAGTGAGGAGTACGGCAAAGGCGGTAGCGGCGCTCTCCCGTTTCCAGCACCTCGCCGTCCGCCATTCCCCGAGGCTCACGTATGGCATAGTCGTTGACGCTGACCAGAGCGCCTACCTGGCTGCAAACGGGTCGGGCCTGGGGGGCGATCTCCAGCCAGCGGTTGAGGGAGCCGCACTCGTCGGACTCGAAATGGCTAAAGCCGACCCAGCGCAGCTTGGAGGGGTCGATCACCGAGGCCACCCCCTCGCGAATCTCTTCAAACATGCCCCGAAGACCCGAGTGATAAAGCATCGGCTCATCGTCGGTGAGCAGAAAGTGATTGAACTGCAGATCAAACTCCGCCACGTAAGCGCTGATCCTGTAGATGCCCGCCCCAATCTCGTCGACCTTAATCATCGGTGTCCTCCATAAGGAATACCTGCGTTCCAGCGTGAAACATAAGCGATTTCAGAGGTGCGCTTCAACCGCTGGCGCAGGTGCGATCATGGGCAGAGGATTCCTGCGACCCCCCTGCAGGTGATCGACGACGCAGGGAGCACCCAAATCTCCCGACGGCTTCGAGTCCGGCGCCTACCTCCCGTTGAGAGAGCCGGCGGGAAATCAGCCCCGGGGGCCCTCGATCTCCAATTCCGGGTCCTCGGCGACTTCGCCGTCGATGAGGATGTCGTACTTGTAGAGCCCCCAGTCCTCTTCGGGCAAGTCCTTGACCTTTCCTCTGATCCGACCGCGCCCGTTGGGTGCTACCGGTTGGAACTCCTCCAGGTCGAGAGGCAGCTTGGCCTGGTTATCGGCGTCGACGTGCTTGAAGTTCCCCACACCGGGAGTCACTGCACGCGAGCACTCATTGATGACGTGCCATTGGATGTTGAAATTGCGCCGGGCGCCGTCGATGCGGGTGGGCGATGCCGATACGACGCAGGACCCGCCCTCCTCGCTGAGCACGATGGATCGCGAGATCAGTCCGCTTTCCTGAGGCTGCGACCAGAGCGGTACGAGAACGAGCGCTGAAAAGGCCGACAGACATAAAACCGTTCTAGCTTTCATGGAGACTCCCCTTCCTTGGACGGTGAAGTTTGAATGATGCGCTGATATGCGGGCAGCCCGCGCAGGGCGGCCAGGTCGTCGTCGAGTTGGGCTTCCGAGCGGCTGTAGCCTCGCTCCAGGGCGCTGGCCAGCGCTTGCAGGGCCGCTTCGCGGTCGCCGCAGAGAGCGCGGACGACGGCCTGACGATAGAGCACCTGGCTGTCCTCCGGCGCCAAGGCCACTGCCTCGTCGACATGGCCGACGGCTCCCTGGCGGCACCCCAGTTTGGCTTCCAGCAGCGCCATCAAACCCAACTGGCGTGCATCTTTGGCGTTAACTTGCAGAGTGTCCTGAATCAGATCGATGGCGCGCTGGTAGCACTGGCCCGCCTTTTCAGCCAAGCCCAGGCGGCTGTAGGCATCACCCAGATTCCTCAGGGTGGTGACCCGGGCTGGATGCATTTCCAGCGCCTTCTCGTAGTTGCGGGCGGCTTTTTCGAACTCTCCCCGCCGGTAATGAATCGTCCCCAGGTTGGAATAAGCGGCGGCGCTGGGACCCTCAGCCAGAGCCCGCGTATACCAGGAGATGGCATCATCGAGGTTGCCGGCCGCGTGATGGGCCACGCCCACCGACTGGTATCCCCACACCGAGTCGGGCTGGAGTTCGGTGATTCTCCGAAAGGCCGTGATGGCTTCCTGGTAACGGCCCGCGTCAAAGTAGGCCAGCCCCAGGGCCCGGTAGTTGCCCCAGTAGTCGGGACGGAAGGCAATGGCCTGACGGTAGGATTCGATGGCCTCCTCGCTCCGTCCCTCGGCCTTGAGGACGTTGCCCAGCAGGCGATGGGCATCGTCGTTGTTGGGCTGCTGGCGAAGGGCGCCTCGAAGCTCCTCGATAGCTTTCTCGTTTTGACCCGTGCCCTCGTAGATGACCGCCAGAGAGATCCGCACCTCGGGCCGTTGCGGGTCGAGCTGAAGCGCCCGCTGGATGGCATGACGGGCCTTGTCGGCCCAGTCCGCATCCCGCGTCTTTTCGTACATTGCCCAGTAGGCGTCTCCCAGCCCGGCATAGGCCAGCGCGAAGGACTCGTCCCGCTCGATGGCCGAGCGGAAGAGCTGAATGGCCCGCTGCTGATTGCCTTCAACGTCGGGCCGCTCCAGAAAGGCTCGGGCCTGCAGGTATTCGGCGAAGGCCTCGTTGTCGAGGGTCGGTCGCATCTCCAGCCGCTTGCGGTCGTCCTCGCTCAGCGCCAGATGAAGGACATTGGCCACCTGCTGGGCCAGCCTGTGCTGCAACTCGAAAAGATCTTCCAGGCTGCCTTCGGTGTCTCCGCCCCAGACCACCGAGTCGTTCTTGTTCAACTGCAGCGTCACCAGCAGCCGGTCCTTGGCCTGCTGGACCGACCCCGTGACCAGGTATTCGGCACCCAGGTCGCGGGCGATCTGAGCCGCCCCTCTCTCTTCGGTCCCCAGCCTGAGGGTGGTGGAGGGCGAGATCATGGTGACCGAGCCGAGATTGGAAAGACTGGTGATGAGGGTATGAGAAATGCCCAGTCCGACCCTCGAGAGCGAAGAGTCGCCGCTCAGGTTGACCAGCGGCAAGACCCCCACCACCGGACTCTTGGCCTGGGCAACCGCCGACGGACCCGGAAGGGCCGTCTCGCCGGCAGACCACCACAGCCAGGCCCCCCAAGCCGTCAGCGCCGCCAGGAGAAGCAGCGCCAAAACCGCCAGGGCTCTCTTAGAGGGCAACCGGTCGGGCAGGGCCGCCAGCATCTTTCTCTTGCCAGCCTTGAAGGACTCCAGCTCATCGATCAGTTGGCGGGCCGATGAGAATCGGTTGGACGGATCTTTTTCAAGCAGCCTCCTCACGATCCGGCGCAGTTCGGGGGCAATCGCCACCGTACGTCCGCTGGGCTGTGGCGGACTGTTGATGACGCGGTCGAGAGTGGCGACGACGGTCGGCGAGCGGAAGGGATGGTTGCCCCCCAGCATCTCGTAGAACACCACGCCCAGCGAAAACAAGTCGCTGCGGCCGTCCACCGGCTTGCCCAGGGCCTGCTCGGGCGACATGTACTCGAACGTGCCCATGAGGGCGCCTTCATCGCGGGTCAGTTGGGTGCCGGTATCGCCGCTGCCGGCTTCTTGCAGGACGGCCTTCTTGGCCACTCCGAAATCGACGATCTTGATCTCGCCCTCTTGCGTGATGAAGATATTGCCCGGCTTGATGTCGCGGTGGACGACTCCCTGAGCGTGAGCGGCTTCCAGTCCCCGTGCGGCCTGCAGCGTGATTTCCAGAGCCTCGGACGGGGGCAGGGGGTATTCGGGGACCCGCGCCTGGAGGCTTCTTCCATGCAGAAGCTCCATGACGAAGTAAGGCTTCCCCTCCAGCTCTCCATAGTCGTGAACCGTGCAGATATTGGGGTGGGCCAGAGAAGAAGCCATCTGGGCTTCCTGCAGGAAGCGCTTGAGGTGATCGGCGCTGAAAGCCTCCTTGTCGGCCAGCACCTTTATGGCCACCGGACGCTTGAGCAGGGTGTCGGAAGCTTTATAGACGACTCCCATGCCGCCGCTTCCAAGCCGCTCTTCGATTCGATAACGTCCGATCGTACGACCGACCAAGTGGCCACCCCTGCTCGCGAGCTGAAAAACTTCTCCAGACCTCGGCTCATCTTACTCTGCATGCCGCTCCTGGCGCAACGCTGTATGGTTCTAGAGTTTAGGAATCAATAATCTTAGATAGCCATGAATTATTGACCGCTCAACGCCGATTTGCGCTAGCGGGACAGGCGGTAGCCGGCCTTGCGGACGGTCAGGATGTGGCGGGGATTGGAGGGGTCTTCTTCCAGCTTTCGGCGCAGTTCCCCGATGTGGGTGTCGACGGTGCGGGTCAGGACGGTGTCGGGATAGCCCCACACCCGTTGGATCAACTCCAGGCGCGAGGTGACGGCGCCGTCGCGTTGCAGCAGTTCCCACAGCAGGTCGAACTCTTTGGGGGCCAGGGCCACCAACTCGCCGTCCCGCTTCACTTCGCGGGTGGCCGGATCGACCTCGATCTTGCCGAAGCTGACGGGACGCTGGTTTTCTTCCCTCGAGGTCTGTCCGCCGGAGCGTCTGAGCAGGGCCTCGATGCGGGCTAGCAGTTCCAGCACGCTGAAGGGCTTGGTGACGTAATCGTCAGCGCCGAAGCGGAAGCCCCGCACCTTGTCCAGTTCCTCTCCGCGGGCGCTGAGGATCAGCACCGGGACGTCGCTTCCCCCCTCGCGCAGGGAGCGCAGAAGGCGGAAGCCGTCCAGCCCGGGCAGCATCAGATCAAGGATGATCAGATCGGGAGGAGAGGTGCGGGCCGCCTGCAACCCCTGGGGCCCGTTGCGGGCCACCTCGACCTCGTATCCCTCGATCTCCAGGTTGTTCTGCAGACCGTAGGCCAGGTTTCGGTTGTCCTCGACCAGCAGGATTCTTTTCATGGCTCCGTCTCCGTTTCTTGGGGCTTGGCCGGCGCGTCGCCGGCAGGGGCCGCAAACTCGACGACGAATCGGGCTCCGCCCTGTCGGCCCGCTTCCACCCAAACCTCTCCCCCCTGGGCCTCGGTCAGCTCGCGCACCACCGAGAGGCCGATGCCGGTCCCGGCCGGCGCGGCGCTTCGGTGCCGGGGCAGCCGCTCGAAGCGCTTCCAGATCCGTTCTCTTTCCGACTCCTGAATCCCTTCCCCTTCGTCCTCCACCCAAATGCGCACCTTGGAGTCTTGACGGGCAAGCCCCAGCCGTACCGTCTGGCCGTCCGGCCCGTATTTGACGGCGTTGTCGACCAGGTTGAGGAGGATGAGCCGCAAGGCGTCCGAGTCGACGCGAATGCGGTGGTCTGAATCGGCCTCGATGCGGATCTGGCAGCCCGAGGAATCGGCCAGGGGTGCGAAATAATCGCGCAATTCCCTCAGCAGGGGCAGGATCCGGGTGGGTTGCTTGGTCACCTGGGTCTTGCGGCGCAGCGACCTGGTGAACTGGATGACGTTGTCCACCAGATTGGCCAGGCGCTTGGTCTCCTGAGAGATGATCTCCAGAGAACGCCTTTCTTCGCTTTCCGAACGCACCCGCTTGAGCAGCAGGGTTTCGCTGAACATCTGTATCTGGGCCAGGGGTGTCCGCAGCTCGTGGGAAACGGCGGCGATGAAATCCGCTTGGCGGCGGCTGAAGTCTCTTTCCCGGTGCAATTGAAGCAGGGCCGCCAGGATCAATACCGACGACAGAATCAGCAGCCCCAGCAAGATCGGGATGCGGGAATAGGGCAGGCCGCCGATGACGAGCTGGGAGGCCGCCTGGGGATTCAGCGAAACGACGACGCCGATATCGCGCAGCCCGTCGCCCAGTTGGTCATAGGCCCGAATGGAGGAGGCATAGGTCGTCCTGGTCTTGAAGAGGCTGCGGCCTCCGGGTCCGCTGACCGAGATCGAGAGCAACGAGTTGTCGACCTTGCCGCCGCCCAGGGAGGGCGGGAGAAGAGCTCCCCGCTGCAACGCCTGCTCGAAATAGCGGCCCAGGATCTGGGAGTCGGTAATGAATCCTTCGGCAATCAAGTCCGGATCGGCGGCGCGTTTTCGGTAGACCAGAGCGCTCTCTTCCTCGGGCGGGAGCAAGAGCAAGGCGTACTGCCACTCAGGATCGTAGTCTTGAGAATGGCGCAGGAGTTCCGTGATCACCCGTGAATCGAAGAAGGAGGACTCATCGCGTCCGCGTACTTCGATTCTCTCCTGGGAACTCAGCCTGAAGTAGGTCCGCACCAGGGGCTGGGGAACTTTCTCTTGTAGCTGAGCGGGGTCCGGCAGTTCGCTTGCGGCCAAAGGTCTGAGAGCGGGATAGAAGCCATAATAGCCCAGTTGCGTGGTGGATCGGCGAACGAATTCGTGAGCGGCCAGAGCCGTGTAGTCGTTCAAGACGCTTTCCGCCGTCGCCCGGTGTGAGAACGTGGCCTCCAGGGCCTGGTAGGCCAACAGTCCTGTCAGGACCAGAGTGGCCAGCAGCAGGACGAAGAGGAAACCGTGCCGGGAAACGCCGTCCCCGTGTCTTCCGAGTCGTCTCATCCTGTTTCAGCTTGGTTCTCCAGGGACCGCCTGTCAATGCTGAAGCGCCGCCAGGCTCCCCTTCTGACCGAAACTGGATCGTTTCCTGACACAGTCCTGACAAAACCCTTGCCGCATGGCGACCTGACCGCCATCTTTCTCTGCTAGGGTGCTGGAGCTACCGCCATCGGGAGCTGCCAAAATCCAAGGAGGATACCAGCATGAATCCAGGGTTCCTTGCTCTTCTGTCTCTTTTCATTCTTGTGGGCGCCGAACTCACCGAACCGGAATCCGCTCCCCAGCAGCAGTCGGACGAAACCAAGAACCTCAAATACTACCCCGAGGGCACCAAGCGGTCGGAACTGATCCCGCAAATGCGTCAATTCTCCTTCGCCCTGGGCGCACCCTGCACGTATTGCCACGGGACCGAGGAGCAGAGGACTTCTGATCTGAGGGGAGTCGATTTCTCCCTCGACATCAAGCCCACCAAGGATAAGGCACGCCAGATGCTGCGCATGGTGGACGAGATCAATTCCCGCTTGCTTCCCCAGATTTCTCAGCGAAGAGAGTTCGATCTGGAGGTCACTTGCTTCACCTGCCACTCCGGCCTTCCTTTTCCCGAATCCATCGAGGCGCGGGTGATGCGCAAGATCGAGGATGAAAACCTGGAGGCCGCCATCGACGACTATCGGCAGGTTCGCGAGAGATACTACGGCAGCGCGGCCTTCAACTTCAAAGAGCAGCCGCTGGTGGAGGTGGCCTCCGCGCTGCACGGGGAGGGCCAATACGAGGCGTCAGCTAAGATCAGCCTGCTCAACCTCGAGTTCCACCCCGAGTCGGGTCAGTCGAAATTCTGGCTGGCCGAAGCCTACGCCGCCAGCGGCGAAAGGGCCAAAGCCCGAGAGCTTTACGAGGAACTTCTCGCCCAGCACCCCAACGACCCCCGGCTCAAAGCGCGCATCGAAGCCCTGGGCAAAAAGGACAACTGACAGACCCTCCTTGGCCAAGGCTATGCAAGGCTGACCGGCATGGTGGCGAGTTGGGCGGGCCGCGCTTGCAGGATGGTGGCGGCGATGGGGCGGTCGGCGGAAGCCTGTATGACGCCCTGGAGGCGCTGAAATCGACCGGCTCGCCCCAGTCGATCTCATCGAGGAACAAGGGCCTGTGGCCGCCTGGGGCAACCTGAAGCTGGCTCAAAACTTCTGACGCACTGCACTATAGCTTATCCTGCGTCCAGTCTGAGAGGGACTTGACCTCTTCCCCGCTCCCTCTATAGAAGAACAGTAGATTTGATGGCTCGGTGGCGAACCAGGCGAATGTTCCCCAAGCAATGTTGTCGGCTGTCTTCTTATATGCGGCTTCGCTCCGGTCCAGGAAGGCCGTCACGAAAGCCAAGTGTTTCCCGGGAAAAGAAGCGTCTTCAGCCAGCGAGGTGAGAGCGCTTTTGCGCTCTTCTGAAACCGGCCCGTCAGTCGCTACTACTTCGATAAAAACCAGCAAAGGGTGTCGTGGTGCCAGATCGACGAGAATAATATCGGGCAAGTTGCGGTCGGGTTGAATTGAGAGCCCGATCTCACGGGCGAGTTCGTCATCCCGGGCCACGACCTTATTTCGGCTCTCGCTAAGCCAGATGACTCCTGGCTCCCCCAGAAACCGTGACGCGAACTCCTCAACGACCGCTTTAGAAATATGCGAACTGGGACCAGGCGACATGCGACGAGCTTCGCCGTTGGGGAAACGGACCATGACATGTTCGCCGCCTGTGGCGGCTCCCTTTCGGCGAATTGCTATTCGGGCAAGGGCACCTGCTGAGAGGTTATCGGCTCGCCATGCTTTCATCGCCTCGGCTAGCGGAGGCCCTTTGAGTCCTGGATCGAGCAACTCGGCAAATCCGGATGCCAGAGCATAGCGGGGCTGCGGAGAAGTGGGAGCCAAACCTTCGCGCTCGATCACTGCTCCATTGGGGATCAAGGCATATCGGATGGTGTCGTCACGGATCGACTCCCGCGTGTTGTCAGCGTACCATCGCCCGGGAATCTCTCCTTTGCCGCTCTCCATGGAGGATTCGGCCCAGCCCTGTCGACTGACATCGTCGGTCTGACTGGCCTGCTCATCCGTCATGCGGGTAATCTGGTTGGGACGGGCCCAAGTCTCGCGCCCTTCTACGGCGCCCACATAGAGCATGACGAAAACAGTCTTGGCGGAAATCTCCCACACACTGTGTGCACGATTGGGGCTCCCCCCAGGGAAGATCATTTGCAGACCCCGATGGATCTCCTGCCAAGTCGTGAAAGGCGGCAAGGACGACATCAGCCGTTCCCAAGATAGATGACTCGGAGAGCCTGCTCGATAGCCCGTCGGCCGGCCTTTCGAGTCAACAGGTTTTCGATGGTCCTCATCTCCTCGACCGAGGGGAGCGGAAGAGCACTGAGTTCATAAGCGGATACTGCTACGCTTCCACTGATACAGCGGAATGCCGAATCGACGATATCGCTATTGAGCACCGCAGCTACGGCTAAAGGCGAAACCTCAGGTGAGGCATGGAGCGGACGCACCATATTGAGATGATTTTCAACTACCACGCCACCATGCTCATCGATCAATTCCTGAGGCAGCACGGCAGCGATTAGGCGCCGCGACTGTTCTTTGGCGGTAGTGCGTTGAAGCAGCACGCAAGACCGGTCGATCCTCAGCCAGTCATCCCCTTCTTGGAGCTCGAAGAAAGGTTGGTGGTTCTTCTTCTCAGCCCGAAACACGAACCGGCCCGGTCCATCGATAGCCTCCGCCCACACCAAAGGCAAGCACCCTCGGCCGGCCGCGCCGCGCAGTTGTTTCTTGTGGCGGTTCCAGACCAGCGGACCCGTGGAGATTTTATAGCCCCAATCCGAAATCCGGCAGGACATATGAGCCAAGCGGGAGATCAATTGCGATTGCCCGGCGTGCCGCGGAATCAGCCAAGGAGCGGATGATTCGGCGGGCAACTCGAAGCGTCCCGCGGGGAACACCTGCGCGTCCCCCTCGGCTGAAACCGTAACGTGATGAACAGCGGCTTTCCTGTCGCCGGCGTCGCGACAATAGACCGCCAGCATGGTTTCTTGCAGGACGTCTTCGAACACCCCCTTACGGGCCTCGATGAAGTCCACGGCAGCCGGCGGAGCCTGAGAAGCCATCAGTCTGCGGAGTGCCTTGAAGTACTCTCCGGCCAGGAAACTTGTCGGGGTGACGTAGGCTATGACGCCGTCGGGAGAGCACCAACGCAGGGCCAAATCGGTGAAGACCCCGTAGAGGTTGGCATGTCCATAGAGGCTTCTGCTGAATCGCTTGCGGAGTTCTGGAGAAAGCCTGATCCTGCCGTAGGGCGGATTCCCGATGACTAGATCGAAGGCCTCGCCTGCCGCTTCCCGCTCAAGGCTGTCACAGACATCCACCAAGCTGGGCAACCGCGTATCGGCCCGGATACACAGATCAGCCAGCGCGACTTCCAGCAGAGCCTGCGACAGCCAAGCGGCGAAGGGATCGATCTCGAATCCCTTCAGGCGCTTGGAGAGAGATTCGATCGCCAATGCCGGCTTTTTGACGTCGGCGGCGGCGACCATTCGCAGGGCGGCGGACGTGAGAAATGCCCCTCCACCGCAGGCGGGATCGAGAACCCGGCAAGTCGCCCAATCGGCCCCAGCCTCGCTGGCCAAATCGAGCAGGCGGGCGCTCAATGCGGGCGGAGTATAGTGAATGCCCAGTTGCGACCGCAGGGTCTGTGGCAACATGGCGGTGTAGGTCACGCTGAGCCAATGCGAGGCCCCAATCGGATCGAGTTCCACAGCCGCGCGTCCGATCGAGGCCGCGAGGACGGCAGCCGTCGAGTCAAGAGAGTGCTCAGCCAAATCGGCCGGCACCTGAGACAACCGATACTCTCCCCCTCCCACAAGGCCGGTCATCTCTTCGCAATAGCTCTCCACAGCTTCCACCATGAACCGCTGAAGCGCCTGCATGCGGCACCGGCCATCAAGACCGGAAGCCCAAGCCCGGGCCATACTTCGCGCCGAGTGAAAGGACCCGTTCGGCCGCCCGCAAACATAGCGCAGGGCTTCCTCACCAACGACTGGCAAGGTGCTGATCCAACCTGTTTGAAGCTGAGAGGCCATACGCACTCCAGATCTCACCCGATTCTCGACCAATCGAGCATTCATCCTAGCATCACGCCATGACTAGGCCCGCCTTGACAATCAAGGCATCCGGGCCTCAAGGTAGCTATCTCATGAGAACCACATTCAGTCTCTTTGCTCTCGCCCTCCTGAGCCTCTGCCTGGCCGCCTGCAATCAGGCTGGTGAAGAACCGCGCGAGGGTTTTGATCTGGTGATCGAAGGGGGGCGGGTGATGGATCCTGAGAGCGGGTTGGACGGGGTGCGTAATGTCGGCATCTCGGGGGGACGCATCGCGGCCGTCAGCGAGGAGGCGCTGCGGGGGACAAGGCGCATCGATGCCTCGGGGCTGGTGGTGGCGCCGGGCTTTGTCGACCTGCACGCCCATGGACAGGATCCGCTCAGCAACAGGCTGCAGGCTCAGGATGGCGTGACCACCGCCCTGGAGATGGAGGTCGGCGTCTTTCCGGTCGGGAAGTGGCTGGACTCAAGGCAGGGTAAGGCGGTGGTTCACTACGGCGCGACCTCCGGGCACTGGCCGGCCAGGGTCAAACTGGTCGACGGACTCGACGTCGGCCACTTCCCCACCCTGCCCGAGGCCGAGACCACCCGCATGGACGAAGGCAACTATGCCTACGAGGAGCTGTCTCCCGAGCGGATCGAGGAATTGTCGGGCCTGCTCGAGCAAGGGCTCGATGAAGGCGGCCTGGGGCTGGGCTTCGGCATCACCTACACACCCGGCGCCTCCCGCCTTGAGATCTACCGGCTCTTCCAGATGGCCGCCCGGCGGGGAGTGGCGACCTACGTCCACCTGCGCGGGGAGAACTCCGGAGGCACCCTGGGAGCCTTCCAGGAAGCCATCGCCCTGGCCGCCGGCAGCGGAGCTTCCACCCACATCGTCCACATGAACAGCAGCGCCGGCGAGTGGGCCCAGGTGGCCCTTGAAATGATCAGGGGCGCCCGAGAACGCGGGCTGGACGTGACCACCGAGTCCTATCCCTACACCGCCGGCTCGACCCGCATCGAGTCGGCCCTTTTCGATCCCTGGGAAGGACGCAGCGACGAGGAGTACCAGAGGCTGCAATGGCCCGCCACGGGCGAGCGGCTCACCACCGAAACCTTCAAGAAGTACCGCCAGCAGGGCGGCTGGGTGATCATCCACGGGCGCTCGGAGGAGACCAACCAGTGGATCGTGGCCCAGCCCGACGTGATGGTAGCCAGTGACGGCATCCCCTACTTGAACGGGCCGGCCCACCCCCGCGGGGCCGGAACCTTCGCGCGGGTGCTGGGCCACTATGTGAGGGAAAAAGGCGCCCTCACCCTAATGGAAGCCCTCAACAAGATGACGCTGCTGCCCGCACGCCGCGTGGAGGGCGCCGCGCCCGCCATGAAACGCAAAGGACGCGTGCAGGAGGGGGCGGACGCCGACCTGACCCTGTTCGACCCGCAGACCATCATCGACCGCTCCACCTACCAAGAAGGCGACCTGCCCTCGGCGGGCATCATCCATGTATTGGTGGCCGGAACCTTCGTCGTTCGCGACGCCGAGTTCATCGAGGGCGTCTTCCCCGGTCAAGCCATCCGTGGCGGAAAGTAGGCCCGTGGCGGCACCGGGGACAAATCCGCGCATCGGATGGCGCCAGGACGCGCTGGCCGCTTTGCTGCTTTTCGCCCTGGTCTGGATCGTCTACACCCGGGCGCCGCTGATCATCGTCTACGACTCCAGCTATGCCTTGCTGACCTCAGAGCAGGTTTACCGTCATGGCGACCTCCGGCTCGAGGGCTACTTTCCGCACCTGCAGCCGGCCGCAGGTCGCGGCGAGACCTGGAGGATCGAACCTTCCGATTACCGTTTGGCCTGGATCGACGGGCACCTCTACGCTTATCACCCGCCTGGTTCCTCGCTCCTTTCGGTCGCTTTCATACCGGTCTTTCACGCCTTCGGCTACTCGCCGGTTGGCGCCGACGGAGGTCACGATTGGGCTATGGAAAGGGACCTGCAAGGGATTCTGGCGGCTTTGCTGACTTCCCTGTTCGCGCTGCTGGTTTTTCTCCTGGCGCGTGAAATATTGCCTCTCGGTTGGAGCGTATTCATCTCTCTGGCTATGGCCTTCGGAACCACGGCCTTGAGCGCGGCCTCGAGGGGACTGTGGTCGCACACCTGGGGAATCCTTTTGCTGGCCGCGGCCGTCCTCATCTGCTGGAAGCGGATGGACCGGGGCTGGACAGCCCTGGAAGCCGTCCTGGTCGCCACACTTCTCTCGTGGTGCTTTCTGGTCCGCCCCACCTTCGCTCTGTCGGCCGGCGGCATCGCCTTGTTGGCAGCCCTGAAGCGAGTCCGCTACTGGTGGATCTTGCCGCTGGCGGGGCTGACCTGGTTTGCGCTGTTCGCCGTCTATTTCCGCACCCAGTTCGGGGACTGGCTGCCGGCCTATTTCTTCGCCAGCCGGCTGCAGCTCGCGACTTTTCCCGAGGCTTTGGCCGGAAACCTCATCTCCCCGGCCCGCGGGTTGCTCATCTTCACGCCGGGTCTGGTCTGCTGGATCTACTTTGGCGCCGCATATCGCCGGCATCTGCCCCGCCGCGGCTGGATGGCCCTGGCCGGCGGCCTGGTGCTGGCCCACTGGACGCTGATCTCGATCTCGTCCCATGCCGGATGGTGGGGCGGCCACAGCTACGGCCCCCGCCTCATGACGGACGTACTGCCCTGGGTGGCCCTGCTGGGAATCCTGTCCACCCGGGCCTGGCTGGACGCCAGTCAGCCGAGCCGCTTGCGCCGCCTCCAACTGGCGGTGCTGCTGCTGCTCTGGACCGCCTCGGCAGCTATCCACCTGGCGGGCGCCAGTTGCCGCCAGACCCAGCTCTGGAACGTCCACCCCAGCGACGTAGACCACCACCCCCACCGCCTCTGGGACTGGAGCGACCCGCCCTTCTTGAGGCCCCTTGTCGGCGAAGTGGAACAAGGTCACCGAGTGCAATGCGTTAAAGGTGTTGAACCGCCCTGTTGCGTTATTCCACGCTTTCAGCGTCCGGGCCTTTGCCGTCCTGAACCCAGGGTGGCGCCGCCGTCTCGCTTGCGCTCGCCGGGGCTGACCCTGGGCTAGCGAATCGCTCCCCTTCAGGGAGCTTATGCTCTCTTTCAACACAGTCGCTGCCTGCCTTCCGAAGCCTTGCCTCGCCCTCCGTAGCCTCGGCGAAGCAGGGGCGAAGGAAAAGGCTGGCGAATCAGAGAGGGAGCCAGACAGGCAGCGACCGTCCTGAAGGTCAAGTCCGGGCTCGCCGGGCTGGCCGATCTGCCCTTGCAGAAGGGACAGGGAGCCAGACAGGCAGCGAAGGTCCTGGAGGTCGAGTCCGGGCTCGCTGAAGGCGAGCGATTCGCTAGCCCAGGGTGGGACCCGCCGCAAGCGGTAGCGCAGCAAGGGTCAGAACCCTGGGTCATCGCAGCTCAGTCTATCCACACTGAAGGTGTGGGATAGGGTTCGGCATTGGCGCACTGGCTCAGAACTCTTGGCCCATAATCTGGGACTAGCGGCCGACTCGGTTGAGCTCCGGGGGCAGGCGGAAGGCGGCCATTTCTTGGCCGTTGCGGACCAGCAGGATGTCGCCGGTCAGACTCGGCTGGCTCCAGGTCTTGCCCTCGATGGCGGGGATGCGGGACAGTTCGGTGAAGCGGTCGGGCGAGGCCGCCACCAGGGCGATCTCTCCTCCTTCCGAGAGCACCAGCAGCAGGTCCTGCTCGGGCAGCAGCAAGAGCTGGCCGGCACCGTAGCGTCCGCCCTTCCACTTGCGCCGGCCCTGGTCGAGTCCGATGCAGGCCAGGATGCGGCCGTCGAAGCCGTAGGCATGGCCTTCGTGCACGACGATCTGGCTGAAGGAGGGCTTGAGCCTGTTCGACATCCAGCGCTCTTCGACAGTCCATCCTCCGGGTCCGTGGTCGACCGTGATGCGGCGCGTGCCGTCGGGAACGGCGGAGCTGTCGACCATGGTGCTGATGAGGAAATCGCCGTCTTCAATCAGAGCCGGCTGGAGGACGCTGGTCATATCGCCCGCCAGCCGATACTTCCAGAGGAGCGAGCCGTCCCCTGGCGCGACGCTCGTGATCCTGCCCGGCCGCAGCATCAGGACCTGCGGAACTCCCCCAAGCCTCAACAGGTGAGGTGAGCTGTAGCTGACGCCCTTGTCCGGGCCGAACCAGCGCGGGTCGCCGGTGGCCATGTCGTAGGCGACGAGTTTGCGGGCGTTGACGATCACCACGTCATCGACGACCAAGGGCGAGTTCACGTAGCCAAAGTAGGGGACCCCTCCGCCGGTGTCGGAAGCCGCGTCGCGAGACCAGACCAGGGCTCCGCTGCGGGCGTCCAGCGCGTTCATGATGCCGGTGGCGCCCAGCGTGTACACACGGCCGTCAGCCAGTGCCGGAGTGGCCCGCGGGCCGGCGCCGACATGCGAGTCCCAGAAGCGGGCCGTGTCGCGGTGGCGCCACACCGGCTCTCCGCTAGCCACCTTGTAGCAGGAAACCACCTCGTCGCCGCCCCGCTGCTCCTGGGTGTAGAGCAGTCCGTCCCCGACGGCGAAGGACGACACGCCCGGCCCCACCGGCCGCCGCCACAGCTCGGCGGGAGGCGAAACGGACCAGTCGGTCCCGATACGAAGTCCGCGCACCACCCCGTCGCGGTCCGGACCGCGAAAGCCCGTGGACTCGACCTCCTCGGCGGCGGCCGGCGCAGGCGGCGGCGGCGCAAACTGGTCGTCTTCGTGGGCCAGCAGCCGGTCCTCGGGAGTTTCTGACCAGCGCCAGGAGAACTCGGGAAAGCCGCCGCCGCCCAGTCCCTCGCTGCGCAAGAGCACCCAAACTCCACAGGAGATGAGGATGACGGCGACCATGGAGGCCTGCCGAAATCCCGCCGGGAAATGACGGCTGAGTGCCGCCCAGGTCACGAAAGCGAGGCTGGCCACGGGAATGGCGTAGATGAAGTACTGAAATCCCAGGTTCCCCTCTGCAACCGAGGGGTGGACCAGGCGCAGCGCCGCCGCCATGGCCGCCACCACCAGGACCACGGCGCCCAAGCGCTCAAACCAGCGTGCCCGGCTGAAGGCCACCCACCAGAGCAGGACCAGCGGACCGGCAAGCAGCGCCACCATCACGCCGTACATCTTGAACTCGCCCCGGGAGGCGAACATGGGGACGACGAGCCAAGCCAGCCATTGCACGACTACGAGGACCACGCCGGGCCACAGCCGGAGCGGTTTCTGAAGAGTCGATTCGCTCATCTTCATTCCTCCCTCAGCGCCTGCACCGGATCGATATTGGAAGCCCGCCAGGCCGGCAGCGCGGACGCCAGAAGCGCTACCGCCGTCAGCAGCAGGGCCACCACGCCCAGCGTCCACACGTCGGTGGGCGTCACGTCGTGGAGCAGTCCGGCGATCAGTTCGGTGAAGAGGAGCGACGCCGTGAGTCCCAGGACGAGTCCGAGCAGCGCCAGCAGCCCGCCCTCCTTGAGGACGGTCCGCACCAGCAGCGCCCGATCGGCCCCCAAGGCCGCGCGGATGCCCAGCTCGCGCGTCCGCTGGCTGACGCCGAAAGCCAGCACACCGGCAACGCCCACCGCCGCCACGCTGAGAGCCAGGATGGCGAAGGCGCCCACCAGGGTGGCGTTCAACCGCTGGGGCGAGATCGATTCCGAACGGATCTGGGCAAGGGTGGCGATGTCGACCACAGGCTGCTGGGCATCGAGCTTTCGAATCTCGTTGATAATGGGCCGAGTGACGGTGTCAGGCTGGTCGGTGCGGACGAAGAGCGCGCCTCCCAGGGTCATCTGGCTGAAGGGATTGAAGACGACATGCGGGACGTCCTCGGCCACCCCATAGTCCTTGGCGTCGGACACGACGCCCACGATGGTGCGGTAGTCCTCGCTGACCCCGAT
>DATIPQ010000089.1 GCA_035471785.1 Acidobacteriota bacterium | reverse complement strand
GCGGCGAACCCATCTCAGCCCGCGACATCGCTCAGGCGATGGGGCGGGAAGGCGGCAGCAAGAGCACTCCGGCCAAACGCCGGGCCAGCCGCCTGAACGGTCGATTGGGAGGGAGGCCGCGCAAGAAAGGCAAGGGGGAGGCAAGCAAACCTAGAATCCGGGTGAGTCCCTAACGGACCCGCCGGGTGCGACCAACACCCGACGAGCCCTGACCACCCCCAACACACGAGAGGTGTTGAAAATGGCGCACTGTTGACGCACTCCACGCGTCTCTAATTTCAACTCCCCTGAGCAGTCCGAAATACCTTCCTTTTTGCAGCTTACATCCTACGGCCGCGCTAGGCGGTCAAGGTCGCAAGCGGCTGCGGGGGAGGATTAACGGCTTCCGCTCTTTCGGCCTGACGGCTCGCTCCCTATCGCTCGCTCTTTCGAGCGGACCCTCCGCGAATCCTCCCCCTTCGCCGCTTCCCCCTTCAGTCAGGGGTTGCTCCCTGTGAGCCTCCAAGCGCAGCGGATTACGAGTGCTTCGCCGCTCGCCGCTGGGCAGAAGGTGATTTCGTTCAATGCTCGGAAAGGACAAGACGGGAACGGTTCCCTCACGACCCTACCGGGCACGGACCAGGGAGTTGAAAACCCATGGCTGAAAAGAAAGCACCCACGCCTGAGACCACCATCCGCATCGACGCGGTTCGCGCCGCCATATGGAAGCGGGAGACCCGGCACGGCGACCGCCATCACGTCACCTTCAATCGCCTTTACAAGAACGGACAGAAGTGGGGCTATGCCCGCACCTACGACCGAGACGATTTGCTCACGCTGGCCAAAGTGGCCGATCTGGCCCACTCGAAAATCTTCGAGCTTCAGCAAGCCCAAAGCAAAGAGGACTGAGAGCGCCGTTTTCCGGGTCCGCCTGCCAAACGGGCGGGCCTGGAAGAGCGGTTTTCGGAAGGAGCCGATCATGAGCAAAGCCTATCAAGTCATCACCGATCAGATCATCGAGCTTTTGGAGCAGGGCACCGTCCCCTGGCGGCAGCCCTGGATCTCCGTCGCCCCTCAGAACCTGATCACCTGCAGGGCCTACCGGGGCATCAATCCCTTCATCCTGGCCTGCCGGGGCTTCTCCAGTCCCTTCTGGCTGACCTTCCGCCAAGCCAAGCAACTGGGCGGATCGGTCCGAAAGGGCCAGCGCTCCGCGCCGGTCGTCTTCTGGAAGATCCACAAGAAGGAAGACGAAGAAAGCCAGGAGGAAGCGCAGACGGTTAGCGTGCCTGTCTTACGCTACTACCGGGTCTTCAACGTGGAGCAGTGCGAGGGGTTGCCCGAGGAGAGAATCCCCGTCATCGAAGAGCGCGAGTTTGCTCCGCTGGAGATCGCCGAGAAGATCGTAGCCGGCATGCCCGGCCCGCCCGAGATCCGGCACGGCGCCACCGCAGCCCTTTACCTGCCGGCCAAGGATCGGGTAGAATTGCCCCGGCCAACCTGTTTCGAAAGCTCCCACCAATATTACTGCACCCTTTTTCATGAGCTGACCCATGCCAGCGGATCGAAAGGCCGGCTGGGGAGGCTGGGCGGCAAGACTCCGGCCCCTTTCGGCTCGGCAGACTACAGCCGCGAGGAGCTGGTAGCCGAGATGGGAGCCGCCTTCCTGTGCGGCGAGTGCGGCATCGAGCAGAGCACCTTGGAGAACTCGGCCGCCTACATCTCCCACTGGCTCCAGCGCCTCAAGTCCGATCCCCGCCTGGCGGTGATCGCCGCCGCTCAGGCTCAAAAGGCCGCCGATTTCATCCTGGGCCGTCATCAGCCAAACGGAAAGGAGAAAGCCCAAGCCACAGCGAAAGCCGTCTAAAACGGCCTGCGAAAAAAGCGAAGTAAGCGAATAAAGGCGGCTTGGGGCGTCAAAAGCGCCGCAGCCGCCAAGAAGATGACAATACGGGGTGCGGGCCAAGCGGGTGTTGAAGCACCCGCCAGGCCCTAAATCACCCCAAGCCTGACAGAGAGGTTTGAGATGACCTGTTTGAATTCTAGCACTGCACCAGTACCCGCCCTTTTGCCGGCCGCCCAATCAACGCGAGCGGCCCTTTATCAACGATCCACAGAAAAGAGCCGAAGAGAGGAAACCCTAGAGGTCTTGCGCCGCTTCGCGCGGCTGCGAGGCTGGAAGATCCAGGGCGAGTACTGCGATCAGAAGGCCTCCCGTGAGCGTCCAGCCTTGGGTTCGCTTCTGGAGAAGGCCACAGAGGGCCGCTTTGAACTGGTCCTCATACAGGCCTTGGAGGACTTCGGTCCCAGCCTGGGCCGGGCGATCCTGACGCTGGAGAAGCTGGAACGCGCGGGCATCGCCTTGGTCAGCCTGGAGGAGGAGCTGGACACGACGCCCGGATGCGAGGAGGTCCTGCCCGGACTGATCCGGGCATTGGCGATCTTCGCCCGCCGGCGTTCCTATCGTCTGCGCAGAGGCATCCGGAGGGGTGTGCGACGGATGCAAGAGGAGGGCAAGCCGGTGGGGCGCCCCTTCAAGGAGGTTGACGTCGACAAAGTACGCCGCCTGTCCCGAGAGCGGAAGCTGAGCTATCGGGCCATTGCGCGAATCATGGGAATCTCCGCCTCCAAGGTCTGCGAGATGCTCAAAGAGGACGACGAGAACGACTAGCCTCTCTCTGACGCCCGGCAGACTGCCAAAAGCCTGGGACGCCCATTCGGGTGTTCCAGGCACTGGCTTCCGACGACGGTCAAGGTTGCGGATGGTCGCGCGCGGTTGGGCGGCGCAGGGTTGTGTAGCGTAGTGTAGGATATGATTTGGTTTGGTAGGGAGTAGAAAGGAATCCAGGATGAAGACGATTGTGGTAGCCGGAGAAAAGGGAGGAGTGGGCAAGTCGACCGTGACAGTCCTGACGGCTGACTGGTTGGCCTACCAGGGCCAGAGCGTGAAGATCACCGACGCCGATGTCAACGAAACCACCCGCAAATGGGTCGATTATTGCGCCGAACTGGGACGCAGCGTCTCCTCCCACCAGGGCGACTACCACCTGATCGACACTGCCGGGCGCACCGGCAGCGGCGTCAGCTTCTTGCGCAAGGCCGACCTCATACTGGCCCCCTTCCAGCCGCTGACTGCGGACGTCGACCGCCTCATTGACTGGTTTTTGATGACCAACGCCCGCATTCAGCGCTGCGTGGCCTTTATCCCCAACCGGCTGCGGGCCGCGGGCCTGACCATCGAGCAGCAGCAGGGACTTGTCCAGGTCCAAAAACTGATCGAATCGGAAGGAGCCGGCCACCTGCTGCCCGGTCTCATCGAACGGCTGGCGGTTTATCCGCCCTTGCTGGGCGGAAGCGCTGAGAACTTCTTCGCCGTCTCGGAACCCGACCCCCGCAAGGCCCGGAGCCTGGTCAAGGCCCAAGCCGAGTGCGATCAGCTCTTTCGCGAGGCCTTGGCGCTGCTCACCGAGGAGAAGGTTCATGCGTGACTTTCACGCCGAACGCCTCAAAGGCGGCAAAAGAGGAAAGGCCGGCGAAACCGGCCAGCCGGCCAAAGTCGAGGAACATCAGAAAAGCCCCCGCGATGTCCCCGAGACATCGCCCTCGGCCTCGGTCGGCTCCCGCTTTCCTCATACCGTGAGGATGGCCTTGACCGCCGACCTCTACGGCACCCTGCAGGAGTTGCTCTCCAGCGCTCACGCTGCCGGCAACTACCGCTACACCAGCCTCGCCGCGCTGGTCCGCGCCGCCTTCCGCGCCTATCGGGACGGGGCGCCGCTGACCGCAGGCGTCGCTTCCGGCCCCAAGAGGCACAGCACCTTGCAGTTGGACGAGGACCTCTACGCCGCCTATCAGAAGCTGCCTGCGCGCAAACGATGGGAGATTCTGGAACGGGCTGTCCGAAGCTTTCTCAAGACGCTGTGAAGCAGCCCCGAAACGTCTGCATGCGGGTCGGTGCGGGTGGCCGCGTCGTGTTCGAAAACCTCTAACGTTAATGGACAGTTATTTGCCGGAGCCCTTAACCACGGCCCCTTGTCTGGTCTAGGATGATTGGGCCAATTGAGCTTGCGCCTCAATTGGATGCTCACGGCTGCGGGGACGACGGGGAACGATGATGGCCACCCGCAGCCGGATTGATCTAACCGCCAACCGGCCAGCGGCCGCGCCGGGTGCGACCAACACCCGACGCAGCCTAGCCATGAACACTCGATAGGAGAGTGATCGATGACCGAGACCAGTGTAACCTCCCCGCCCAACCCTTTCACCGTTGCCCTAAGCGACGAGGAGTTCGAAAGCATCGGCTCTTGCGCCTCCTCGCTGCATTCGGCCTTGCACAAGACCCCTGAACTGGACGCCAACGAGAAGCTCGATGTCGTAGCCGTAGCCAGCGCCACGCTCAGCCGCGTAGTGGCCGCGGTCAACGAGCGTCTCAGCGACGAACTGCACGGCGACTGAGGGACCCCTTCCATCTCCCACCGCGGCCAGTCTCCAGCAAGAACCAGTCCGGGGCCTGGCCGCCGCCTCGACCTTCCTCTTTCACGGCCCCTCAGAAAGGAAGCCGCATGCCTACCGATCCCGTTAACGACTTTGTGGTTTCCACCATCCGCCGCATCCGCATCGAGAAGGGCATCAAGGTGGAGACAATGTCCAAGCACACCGGGATTCCGCTCGGTTCGTATTCGTGTCTGGAGACGGGACGCTACCGGATGAGCCTTGAGAACCTCTTCAGGATTCTGCACGTGCTGGGAACCGACATCCATCAGGTCTGGCCGGGCGAAATCACGACCTGGGCACATGTCGATGAGGAATTCATCCGCGAGTGGATCGCAAAGGCCAGAGCGCGCCAGCCGCCCATGATCGAGCTTGAGGACATCATAGAAGCGGTGTGCGCCACCTATGACGTCACGCCCGAGGATCTGTGTTCGCCTTCGCGCAAGCGCATCCTGGCCGAGGCCCGCATGGTGGCCGCAGTTCTGGTCAAGGAAACGGCCTATCTGGCACTGGTGGATCTGAGCCGGATCCTGAAACGCGACGTCTCCTCGCTCAGCCACTCGCTGAAGCGGGCGCACAACCGGATGTTCTGGGACCGGCTACTTCGCCTCCGAATCCGGGCGGCACGAAGGCGCCTGAACAACCTGCTACGGGCCAAGTCCAGGCGACATAAGGAGGAATAGCCGGGCCCCGTAGTGGCGAATCGATCCTGCTCATCGTGAGTTAAAAGTTCGCTGGCACCTGCTAGTCAATGCTCGCACTCGCATTCTCTGCCACAAAGTAGGGGCCTTTCCCTCTAAGTAAGCCCGGCAAATTGCCTTATCTAGGGCAGCTCTCAGGCTGTCTCCGAGCTTGAGTAGGGCCGTCACCTTTCGCTTATCGGACTCTGCGTGGCCAATCCAATCTGGGATATAAGACAGTGTGCGGATTCCTGAGTCAAGCCCCCATAGTGGATAGCGGAGTTTTGGCCTAAGTTGTCTCAGCGTGTCCTGGGCGGCCTCCGCCCTTGATCTCCAGGTTTGATGGGCCTGTCCGCCTTTGGCCTTCTTGGTTCGTATGGCACTGCGGGCGATTACCTGATGGAGGGCCTCGCCAAGCTCCAAAATCATTTTCTCAAGATAACTTCGGCGCGCCATTCTTCGCTGGATGGCCTGTTGGGACCACCAGCTGAGAACAAGGTTCACTATCGAGGCCAGAGCGGCGATCGATGCTGCTAATAAGATTGCGACTTCACGACTCATGGTTTTCTCTATAACTCCTCTAGGCTTGACTAATTCATTGAGATATGGTTGAAGGCTTCTTGACTGCAACCACGCAAATCAAGTAGCATCTTAGTGTGGCCTCGGTGCCCATCATGCTTGACTGGGCTTTCCGCGTACTGTAAGCGCTATGATGCCTGCATGACAAGTTGAGAAAGCGTCAAGGCAAGGTTGGATCTACTTTCCATGCGACGCAGGGGAATCAGATGCCTAGGCGTTCCCCTGGAGAGGAGGTCCGGCCGCTAGGCACGGGCGCCGAGTATAATAGGCTCTCATTCAAAGTACCCTCCCCCTCCGTGCCTCCAGTGCCGAGATACACTTGTCCTTACTTCAGTCATGCGATATAGTTATCTCGTCCCAAGAGGTGGACGGACGCAGCCAAGCCGGTATGAGGGTTGGCTGGGTCGGTTGACCGGAAAAAGGGCCCCCAGGTTCGCCTGGGAGCGCGAAACCGGCCTACCGGGGAAACCGGTCCTTCGGGAACGGATTCCGAAGCCTCGCGAAAGGCAAAGCGGCTTCGGCCGCAGCGCCGGAAACGAGAGCGACTCCAGTGATCGTCTCCTGCTCCTTCGGGAGCGGGGCCGTCGATTGCATTTATCGAAGGAGTTCAGTTCTTTTCAACGCGATGTTGGGAAGGAAGCGTCGCTTTTTCCTTCAACATCTTTACAGGCGAGTTGAGAATTCGGCTCCTTTGAGAGCGGTTCGCCGGAATGCCTTCAAGGTTATCGGGTTTGCCGTCGGCGCCTAGGGGCGGAAGTCAAGGATTTCTTCGGGTATCCAGAGCTTCCGTTCTGCTTGAAGCGCCGAATTGGCGATGCGACTACGACTGGACATCACTTGGGACCTTTTCTCGAAGAGCCCTCAGGTCGGATGCATGCTCCTCGCCCAGTCTCACATCCTTAACCCCAACCCACATCTCCACACTAGCTCATCCTTCATCAGCATATTTGCCAAGGCCCCAATCCGAGTGGCCACGCCCACCAAGAAACCAGCTCCTCTATCTGTTCTCAAGTTGCGAACTCGGTAGGAGCCGAGGACTTCCTGGAGTTGCTTCGTATCCTGGGCTTTGCGAATCGCCGATTTTCATTGATCAGCGCCTTTCCCTCCCGTGTCGAATCGTAGTGATGCGAGCAGATCTATCCGATTCCTATTCTCCGCTCAAGGTGCCATGCCACCGCCCGCTCGATGCCGTAACCTCCACGGGACTTCGTGGATAAAAGGCCTTTATCTTCAGGCAGGGCTCGATCTCAAGCCGCAGAGACCCGAGGAGTGGTTTCAGCATCCCGAAGTGCTCTAATTTCTACACGCGTATTCGCATTTAGCCTTCATAATTCGACTATAAAACAAAGTAATAAAGAAAAATCGTTGACAGCCCATGACTGTCTTGCTAGGCTGAACCTGTCTTAAAACGCAAAACAATTTCCTACAGTTGCAATAGCGACAGCTCTTGGCCCCGTGCGCCCAAGTGGCGCAATTGGGGCCTGCGAAGGGGAAGCTATGCGGTCGGAAACATTGATCTTATTCGCGGCGGTCTGGATGACCGGGGCTCAGGTGACGGTTGCTCAAAACCCGGAGGCTGAGGCCCGCCAGTTGCTGATGGATTCGCTCCAGGCTCACGGAGGAGCGGACGGAGCCGCCAGGGCGCGGCAGATCGTCTTGACGGGCACGGTTCGCAGCCGGGTGGCAGGAGGCGGCTTCGCCGAACGCTCCTTCCGCATCCACGCCGGAGGACGGGGAGCTTTCCGGGCCGAGTTCTCAGCAGACGGGTTTACGCGCGTGTACGTCAGCGACGGCGAACTGGCTCGCGTTTCGCAAAACGGCAAGCGCAAAGGTCTCAAGCTGTCGATCTCGGCCAACAGGCTGTTTCCCTTCTTTCCGCTGAACGGTCTTTTCGCGGCCCTGACTGGCAATGAACTGCGCCCCCTGCGGCGCGACGATTCCACCGATGTGCTTGCTGCCGAGTTCGCCTATCTGGATGCCCGGCCCCACATCCCCCGCAGCCGCTCCCTCCGGCGGCGCTACCGGGTGGGAGTCGATCCCGAAAGCCTACTGGTGTCTTCTATGACCCTGTTCAGCTCCTACGGCGAGCGTTTCGTGCCCGAGGAGCCGGCGGAGATCGTCGAATACACGGACTACCGGTTGGTGGACGGCATTCCGGCCCCGTTCTCGGTGCGGGTGCTGCTTCCTGGCGGTTTCCTCGAAAGCGAGTACTTGGTCGACTTGGTTGAGTTCGTTCTGGACGATCCCGACCTGAGTCTTCCCTAGCTGCGAGCGGAGATGGAGATGAGAATGGAGAGAAGAACTCACTACAAGAAATGCGAAGGCCCCGGCCTAGAGCTCCTGAGGACATCGGCTCAGGAAAGCCGACACCGGGTCAATTCTCTTTTCAGGCTGCTGGCCGCGGCCCTTCTTCTTCTGCTGCTTCCCCACAGCCTGCAGGCCCAGGACCCGGACGATTTGGTCACGACCGGCAACTCCACCGGGGTGGAGGCATTTGGCTCCTACGCGGGGCTTCGCGAAAACGTGAACCTTCAAAACCGCAACCTCAACGTCGTAATCCCGCTCTTTACGCTGACGGGCCGCAACGGATTGAGCTTCGCCGTGGCGGCCAACTACAACGCCATCACCCGTCAGTGGGAGGAGGAGCAACGCCCGGACGAAAGCATCCGCTGCGTCTACCGTCCCCTGGCCAACACGGGCAGCGACCGGGTGGAGATCGAGCTGGCGCCGTTTTTGACCTACGAGGAAGGGGCTCAAGCCGATCCAGACGGCATGGTGCCGGCGAACGCCCCCCGCCACAACCGCTACGTGCTGCGCGAGATGGACGGCACCCGGCACGAGTTCCGCAACGCGGTGCGCGAAGAGGACCTGCTCGACGTCCCCACCGTGGACGGCGCCGAGCGCTTCCGCTCCACCGGATCCACCCACATGAGCCTGCAGGAGCTTCCCGGGACCGCGCCGGTCAAGGGCAGCACCGACGTGGAGATCTTCACGCCTGGCGGACGCCGGCTCTTCTTCGACCGGGCTTCCGGTGCCTACCAGATCGAGAGCATCACGGACAGCAACGGCAACCGGATCACCTTCCAGCACTCCGCAGGGCAAGTGGTCAGCGCAACCGACACGCTGGGGCGGGAGATCAGCCGCCAGATCACGGTCGTCAACGGGGTGCTGACGCGCACCGAGATCTTTTACCTGACCTCGTCGGGACAGCAAGTCGAATGGGCGCTTGAGCGCAACGTTCCGGCGGCCGGGCAGGACACGCTGACTCTTCCCGGCGGCTTGAAGCACGTCTTTCACTACGGGCCGACCCCTGTGTTCTCCGATCCCTGCGGGCAGGGCATTCTGCTTACCAACACGCGCCTGACGCGCATCGACTATCCCTCGGGCGGCTGGGTGGAGTATGACTGGGGCGTCTTCCCCGCCGCCAATCCCACCATGAGCGTGCTCACGGCGGTGCGCCGCTGCGATCAGGCCGACGGCGTCTGCTCAGCGTCCGAAGAGGCCGTCTGGACCTACGATCAGCCCGCCGGCGGTCCCGTTATGCGCACCCGCCCGGACGGCAGCCGCTCCGAGCACGAGTTCGGCATAGTAGCCGGAAGCGGGCTGCGCGAGCCCCATGAGCTGACGAGCCGCTTTTACGACGCCGACGGCACGTTGCTGCGTACGGTCGAAAACGCGTGGGAGGAGTTCAACCGCGATCCCAAGGTGGTTGAGGTCAACGAAACACTGCACAGTATCTCGGGCGCTGATCAAGTGCGCCGAACGGAGACGGTCTACGACCGGACCGGCTATGTGATCCAGAACGGCTCGGGCACCTTCATCGAACAGGCTTCGCGCGGCAACGTGGTTACGGTGCGCGAATCCGACTGGGGCGGCGGCGCAGCGGGTCCGCTGCTGAGGAGAACCGAGAACCAGTATCTGAGTTCCTCGGCCTACGGGCACGAATCGTCGGTCCATATCCTTAACCGGGTGACCCGCAGCCAGCTCTTCAGCGGCACCGGCGAGCTGGCCGCGCAAAGCGACTTTTTCTACGACGAGTATAGCTCCTTCAATGGCTTCATCCGCTCGCTGATCGGGGTCTCGACGATCCAGCGGGCGCCGGGCTACGGAACGGGCACGACGCTGCGCGGCAACCTGAGCCGGCGGGTCGACTGGCTCGATACGGGAGCCGATCCGGTCACGCTCTTCCGCTACGACACGGCCGGCAACATACGCCAAGTGCGCGACCCCAATGAAAACATCAATACGATGTCCTATACTTCCGCCACCCAGTTCGCCTACATCGCCACAATGACCAATGCGCTGGGCCATGTGCAGAGCTTCACCTACGACTACAACAGCGGACTTCTTCGGGGGCTAGGCAGCTTGGCAGCATTGACCGACAGCAACGGACACACGATGTCGATGATCCACGACATTCTGGGCCGCACCGTAAGGATCAACTATCCCGACGGCGGGGTGGAGCACCGATACTTTTCCGATCTGCAGCCTTCGGCCCTCCATCACGAGACGGGCCAATCGGTTTTCCCCGGGGGGACGCAGCTGCCGCTGAGAAGCAAG
>DATIPQ010000088.1 GCA_035471785.1 Acidobacteriota bacterium | reverse complement strand
TTCCTCCACGCTTTCGGCCCGGGCGATGCGGAAGAAAGCTTCTCCCTCGCGGGTAGCCCCCCAGCCGGTGTACTGGACGCTGATGGCCGCGATGTCGACGGTTCCGAGAGGGACGCTGGGCAACTCGAAGTCGACGATGGGGCCGTTGTTGCGTCGCGGCACGATCAGCGTCACGGCACCCTCCAGAGCGCCAACCGCGGCCCGGGACACGTCGTCCTGGATGCCGCTGGTCGGGTCGTTGACATCGAAGCTTTGTCCCAAGGGTTCCACCGGCTCGATCTCGTCTCCGAAACGTGTGCCCATGATCTGGGGAAAGGCTCCCAGCGAGGGGAAGTTGACGACCAGCGTTTCCTGATAGACGTCGGTCACGTCCAGAGGATTGACGGTCGATCCCCAGCACATGACCTGGTTGCATCCCTGCACGAAGTTGGGAGCGCCCGGGAAGGTGACTCCGGCCACGTTCATGGCCCCCAGCGCGGGATCTTCAGCCACTTCGAGATGAGCTTCATAGAAAGTGGCCGGCGTATCCAGGGCCAGATGAGGGTCGTTGGCGAAGAGGGCGTTGCCGGTGGCGCTGTTGTCGGGTCCGATGAGCCACCAGTTGCTGCCTTTGGCGCGCCGGCTCAGGCTGAGCATCTCGCGCAACTCGGGCATGCCGTCCAGCTTGGACAGGTAGTTGCGCATCAGTTGCAAGGTCTGGGGACGGATGATCTCGCGCATCCGCTGGGCGATGGCCGTCAGGTCCCGGCTGGCGTCATCAGAGCGGCGGGCGCGGGTCGAGTCGCCGGCCAGTCCGGCCTCGGGGATGGAAACGGTGCCGTCCAGAGGCTCCACGCGGTAAGTGTCTTCAAAGAACAGCGCCGTGCCGTCGAAACCGCCTGCCTCGCCGGCCTCCTGAAAGGTCATCAAGGCCACGCTGCGGTCGATGTCGTCCAGGTCGAAGGAGAGTCCGAAGGCCAGCCCCTTGGCCACCGTCAGGGTGTCGAGCAGCGTCCAGGGCTCGACCGTGGCCAGTTCCAGCGCCGGGTATTCGGGGGGCAGCGGATTGCCTTCGTCAAGGTAGGCGTTGACCCCGTCGGCGTAGGCTTGCACCATCCGGCGCGTGCGGGGCGAGTAGGCGTCCACCGACCTCTCAGCCGCCCGCCGCAGACCCAGCGTGCGCAGTTGGATGTCCTGAGGCAAGGCGGCCTGACCCACCAGTTCCGCCAGGGTTCCGCTGAAGAGGCGGCGCGAGACATCCATCTGGAAGAGACGGTCCCGGGCGTGCAGGTAGCCGATCATGAACATGCCGTCATGATCGTTTTGAGTAAAGATGTGGGGGACGTTTTCCTCGTCCCGCACAACCCGCACGGCGGCCCTCAACCCCTGCAGTTCCTGGGGCGTCATGACGGTTCCGGCCTGGGCTGAATCGTCCTCCCAGTAGAGGAAGACAGAAGCGGCCAGAGTCAGGACCAGAACGGAAACGATGATTCTTTGAAGCATGATTCTCCTTCGGACACCTTAAGAGAGAACCGGTTCGGCAAGCCCGGAAGCCGAGTCCCGGTTTCGCTCACATCAGAATGCTTGAGAGCGCTTCAATGGTAGCACCCGAAAGAGCTGTCGACTAGGCTGTGCAACTGCCAACTTCCAAAGCTAACTGCCAGGCGCGAAGAGTGCGTTGAAGCAAGGGAGCTGATCCGATGCGCCTGTCGACCGCCTGCTGGCTAAGCGCCCGCGGCAGAAGCGCTGAGGTACTGTGAGAGGCGGTCCAGGATCGGCTCCAATTCCTTTCGCAAGTCCTGCATGGCGGACTCGGAGAGGCTCCAACTGACGACGTGAAGGCCCGCCATGGGGCGGCCGGGGCCGGCCGAGAAGCACTTCAGCGCCAGGGCGCCGTCGATTTCATCCCAGGAAAGCTGGATCTCGCGTCCGCTGTCGGCCAATACGCGTCCGCTGAGTGCGCGTCCGCCCTTCAGACCCAACTTGCAAGCCTGGCCCAACTCTCCGATCCGGCCTGAGTCGATCAGCCATTCCTGCAGATGCTGCTGCCGGCGCAGAAAGGGAGGCAGTTGGGGAATGGGCAGCGGACTGGGCCGGGCCGCCATGAAGTTGCGCTTGCTTTGCCCGTAGTGCCGCTCCAGGTAATGGCGCATCAACGCCAGGGCCATGCGCCAGCCCGAATCGATGCCCTCGTATTCATCCTCCCAGCTCTCGCCCTCGGCGAATCCCGAGTTGACCAGACGCAGCTTGGTGACCCCGCCCTGGCTGCTGATGTCGATTTCCAGCAGTCCGCTGCGTTGCTCGTGCTCAAAGCCGAGGACGAAACGCCTCTCGGGATCGGCTTCCACCACCTGATAAGGGATCTCCATTCCGAACTCGTCGAAGCACCATGTGAAGACGGTTCCTTCCCGAGGCTCGCCCTCGGCCCGGTCCACGAACCAGTTGGAAATGTGGTCCGGATCGGTCCAGGCCTTCCACACCCGCCGGGGTGAGGCCGAAGTCGTGATCTCCTGCTCTACGATGCGTTCTTTCTGCTTTTGGCCGTTGCTCATGGTTGATCCTTTGCTTGGTTGGTCTTGGCGGGCTTCACCGGCGGCGCCGGGTGGCAGCCCAGGAAAAGCCGGTATGGACGGCCCTGGCCGGGGCCGCCGTCGGGGGCTCGGTCGGGAGCCGTAAAGCGCCCGATCACTTCGGTTACGGCATCCTGCAAGGCCTCGGTAAACTGCTGCCGCTGGCGCGGATCGCGAAAGCGGATGGAAGCCGAAAGGGACAAGGTCGGCAGGCGTTTTCCTTCTTTTTCCGCGGCCTCCATAAGGACGCTCAGATCCTGTTGGGCCTGGCTGGTCAGGGCCAGCAGATAGCCGGCGCTGAAACGGTCTTGCTCCTCCTGGGGCAATGCTTTAAGCGGACCCAGCACCTGGGGCGCCAGCACGTAGGCGCGGGCGGTGGCCTGATAGCGCTGCTCCACCAGGTTGCGCTTGAGGCGCCGGCCGGCCCGGCGCAAGAAGCGGGCCTCTTCCAACTGCCTGACGTGGTAGTTGACCTTCTGACGGGGCAGACCCATCTGCTCTGCGATGGCCGCCGCTGATTGGGGAGTGCGGGCCCGGCACAAGATCTCCAGCCGCAAAGGCTGCAACAAGACCCCCGCCCGCTGGACCTCTGAAATGCATTCTACGTCTGCTGGTGCCGTGTTCATGAAGATTATTATTTTCTAGAAAAAAATATTTGTCAAGAGGAGGCCGGAATTTTGCGGTTCGGAGTTTGCAGGTTGGGGATTGCCTGCGGCTCAGAGGCGCAGGCTGGGATTGGCTTTGAGGTTCCAGTCGTCGCGCTGGCCGGCGGCCAGGCGGCGGTATCCGGCGGCGGCGATCATGGCGGCGTTGTCTGTGGTCAGGGGCGGAGAGGGGAAGTAGACGGGCAGTCCGCGCTGTTGAAAGAGGCTGCGGGCTCGCCGGCGCAATTCGGAATTGCAGGAGACTCCGCCTGAGATGTGGACGGAACGGACCCGGCGTCCCGAGAGGAAATGCTGGAGGCGGTCCAGCAACTGGTCGACCACGGCTTTCTGAAAGCTGGCCGCCAGGTCGAGAACCGACTTGGGCAGTTTCTCGGGGTCGTCGGCCTGGTCGGCAGTCAGGGGCGTCAACTTTTGGCGCTTGACGTGGCGCAGGGCAGCCGTCTTGAGTCCGCTGAAGCTGAAGGAGTGGCTGCCGTCGCCGATCTTGGGCAGGGTGAAGCGGACTGCCTGGGGATTACCGCGGCCGGCCAGCCGCTCGATGACGGGTCCGCCCGGATAGCCCAGCCCCAGCAGCTTGGAAAGCTTGTCCAGCGCCTCTCCGGCGGCATCGTCCAGGGTGCGGATCAGCAACTCGGACTGAAAGCCGGCCGCTTGGCCGCCTTCCCGCGCTTCTTCTCCCCCTCCCTCCTTCAAGTAATAGAGGTTGGTGTGGCCGCCGGAAACAACCAGGGCCAGGGCCGGGAGTTCGGCTTTGGGGTGCTCCAGGAAGATGCTGGCCAGATGGCCTTGCAGGTGGTTGACGCCCAGCAGGGGAATGTCGAGGGCATAGGCCAGGCCTTTGGCGTAAGCCAGTCCAACGAGCAGGGCCCCCATCAGTCCCGGTCCGCGGGTCACGGCGATGCCGTCGAGGTCTTGGAAACCCAGCGGACGCCCCTCTCGGGCGGCCTGGCGGAAGCACTCCTGCACGACCACCACGATGTTGTCGACGTGCTCGCGGCTGGCCAGTTCCGGAACCACCCCGCCGTAGTGGTGATGGACGTCGATCTGCGAGGCCACCGCGCTGGAGAGGATGCGGGTGCCTTCCTGCAGCAGGGCGGCAGCCGTCTCGTCGCAGCTCGATTCCAGGCCCAGGACGATCATGCTTCGGAAGCGCCGCCGGCCCCCTGTACCTCAGCCGCTGGCCGGGCTGCCCCGCCTTTGCCGGCCCGCCGCCGTTCCTGGGCCCTCGAAACCATTTCCGCCAGCGACTGAATGTAGGGGGCGCGCGCCACGCCTTCCTCGGTGATGATGGCCGTCACCAGGTGGTTGGGGGTCACGTCGAAAGCCGGATTGCGCACCCCGATGTTCGCCGGGGCCACGCGCTTGTCGTTGATGTCGGTGACCTCGCGGATGTCCCTCTGCTCGATCTCGATCTCCTTGCCCGTGGGGGTGCGCAGGTCGATGGTGGAGGTGGGTGCGGCCACGTAGAAGGGGATGCCGTGTTCCTTGGCCAGCACGGCCACCGAGTAGGTCCCGATCTTGTTGGCCACGTCTCCGTTGGCGGCGGTGCGGTCGGTTCCCACCACTACGGCCTGCACCTCTCCGTGCTGCATGAAGTAGCCGGCCATATTGTCGGTGATGAGATCGCAGGGGATGTTCTCTTTCATCATCTCCCAGGCGGTGAGGCGGGCGCCCTGCAGAAAAGGACGGGTTTCGTCGGCGAAGACGCTGATGTTCTTGCCCGACTCCACGGCCGCCCTGATCACCCCCAGCGCCGTTCCATAGCCGCCGGTGGCCAGGGCTCCGGCGTTGCAGTGAGTCAGCACCCGGGTGTCGGAAGCCAGCAATTCCTGCCCGTAGTGCCCCATGCGGCGGTTGATCTCGATGTCCTCCCGCAGCACCTCGATGGACTCTTCGCGCAAGGCCTCCTGGATGTCTTTCAGGGGCTTTTCTTTGATGTCCTGGAAGAGGGCCTGCATGCGTTCCACGGCCCAAAGCAGATTGCGGGCGGTCGGACGGGTGTTGACGGCTTGGCAGATGCGCTGGAACTCTTCCTCGAGGTTGTCCTTGCTGGTCAGGTTGCGTACCCCGAGGGCGATGCCCATGGCCGCCGCCACCCCGATGGCCGGCGCGCCGCGGATGACCATCGACTTGATGGCCTGGCCCACTTCCTCGGGTGTCCTGTAGGTGTTATAGATCTCTTCGCCTGGAAGCAGGCGTTGATCGATCATGACGACGCCTTGGTCGCTCCATTCGATGGTCTTCACGTTGTATGACATAGCGCTGGAATGATAGTGCAAATCGCCTCAAAGTGGTAGTGGACGCTTGGCAGAGGCACGTCCGGTAAGATGAAAGGATGCGGATAAGACTGGCGGTCGTGTGGGCGCTGTTTCTTTCTCTCGCCGGAGCCGCCCGCGCCCAGGACGGCTCAGCGCTGGAGCCCTTGATCGAGGAGGGGAGCTTCGCCTCCGGCGTGGCGCCGCTCAGCCCCGATCGGCTGCGCCTGCTCAGCTACAACCTGCACGGACCGCCGGGCCACCGCATCGAGGAAATTGCCGAGGTGCTGAAGTCGCATCCGCGCCTGAGCGAAAGCCTGGTGCTGGCGCTGCAGGAAGTCAACCGCTTTCACCAGGGCTCGGACAATGAGCATGTAGGACGGCTGCTGGCCCGCCACCTCAACATGCACTTCGCCTACGCCGCCGAATTGGCCCATGACGAAGGCGGCGGTGTACGCGGACTGGCCATCCTGAGCCGTTTTCCCCTTTCCCAGGTCAGCCGGGTGCTGCTTCCGGTTGAAGGACCCGGCGGACGCCGCCGCATCAGCCTGGGAGCCACCGTCGACGTGGGCGGACGCCCCTTGAGGGTCTACACGACCCACCTCGAAACGCGCATCTCGGCTGAGGAAAGGGCCCGCCAAATCGAGGGCATGCTGGAGGATGCCGCCCGCTACAAAGACATCCCCACCGTCATTCTGGGCGACTTCAACACCTTCGCCAAAGAGCATACTCAGACCATGTTCGAACTCATGGAGGCGGCCGGCTTCACCTGTCCCTTGGCTGGAGACGAAAACACCTTTCGGGCCTATATCTTCGTGCGCATGAAGTTGGACTGGATCTGGCTCAGGGGGGTAGAGGCCGCCAAGGCCGAAGTGGAAGGCGATGTCTCGGCTTCCGATCATCGGCCGCTGTGGGTCGATCTCAAGTGGTGAGGATCGAGTTCACCGCGGAACTTCACGCTCTTCGGGCGAGTCCGGCAAGCCGTAGGTAATGCGGTTCTTGCCGGCGCGCTTGCTGCAATAGAGGGCCTGGTCGGCGACTTGAAGGACCTGCTGGTGGGAATCGGCGTGGAGGGGATAGGAGGCGATTCCGATGCTGACCGATATATCCAGGCTGGCCTGGGGCAGTTGCAGGGGATGACCGGCCACGCGCTGACGCACGCGCTGCATGGCCTCGATGGCTCCCTTCTTGTCGGTCTCGGGCAGCAGAATGACGAACTCGTCCCCGCCGAAGCGCGCCACCAGGTCGCTGGCCCGCAAGTGTTTGCGCAAGAGAGAAGCCAGATGGCAGATGAAACGGCTGCCCACACTGTGGCCGTAGCGGTCGTTGACCGGCTTGAGGTCGTCGGCGTCCACCATGGCGATGGAGTAGGGTCGCCGGTAGCGCTGGGAGCGACGGTGCTCTTGCTCAGCCTGCTCGCTGAACATGCGCATGTTCCACAGCCCCGTCAGGTCGTCGGTCCGCGAAAGCAGGTGGACGCGCCTGCGGGCGCTGTGCTTTTCGCGGGAAAGGCGGGCGGTGAGAAAGGCCACCAGCCAGAGGGCGAAGAGATGGGCCGCCAGCACCGCCAGCGCCTGGCGGTCGACGCGGGCCTCCTGCCAGCCGCCCGCCAGGGCCGTCAGGGTAAGCACCGCGGTGACTGAAAAGGCCGCCCACTGGGGCAGCACCAGGGCAGCCGCGCCCACCACCAGAAAATAGAGCGCCAATAGAGGACTGAACACGCCCCCGGTCATGAAGATGATGGCGCTGGAAAAGAGGCCCATGGCCGCAATGTCGAGCAGCAGAGGCCAGCTCTTTCCGTAAAGGCGCTGCAATCCCAGGTAGTGAAAGGCCAGTACGAAGGCCGCCAGCCCCACCAGAGCCCAAGCCGCACCCGCCGATCCGGGCCACCCCGTGAGTTGCAGGTGCAGCAGCACCAGGACGATCATCAGCCACTCGATCTCGGCGAGTCGCCGCCCGTAGGCCTGCAGTTCTCGGCGTTTGATTTCGGCGGGCAGAAGTTGGGCGGCGTCGGCCATCTGCTAGGCTCCCTCGCGGCGCTTCACCCGCTGTCAGTGAATCTGGCTCTGACCCGGCACGGCCATGTCGGTGCGCAGCTCGTTGCGGTTGATGTGCTTGTCCAGGTCGATCACGTAGGTCTCGGGATTGTCGATGAGGACGGGTGAGTGGGTGGCAGCCACGATGCGCATGTCCTTATCGTCCACCAGCTCTTTGAGCATTTTGAGGATGCGCCTCTGGTTGGAGACGCTGAGGGCCATTTCAGGCTCGTCCAGCAGCAGCACCGTCTTGTCTGGCAAGGAAGGAAAGGTCTCCTGGAAGAGGTGAAGCATGACCTGGCCGTGGCTGGCGGTCTCGAAGAACTCGCGGGCCTGCTCGTCGACCTCCAAAGCATCCAGGTTGTTGCGGGGATTGTGCTGCTCGGCATCGAAGAGAACTACCTTCTGACCCTCGATCTCGGGAATGGAGGTCTTGTAGACGTAATTGGGGACCTCCTCCCCCCGAAAGGAATAGTACATCGAGTGCAGCAAAGTCGACTTTCCGCAGCCGTTCTCTCCCGTGAGGAGGATGAGGGGATGCGACAGGTCGACGATCATAGGCATGTGGAAACCCAGGTTGTTGAAAATTGGGTGCGACAATATTTTAAGGTACATATTCACCGCTAATCTCCTTGGTCGTCATATCAAGGCTTAACCCGAAATGATGGCGTTGTGAAGGCGCCGCTGTCAACCGCACCGCCGGCCGCCACCGGTTGTTCCGCCTTGGGAGTTGGCCTTTGAGAGTTGGAAGTTGCGCGGCCTAGGCGTCTTCGTCGTCGCGCCTGATCTGGTGATAGGGCAGACAGACGGCTGATGCCAGATTGCTCAGATGCGAGCTGGTGCGCCGCATCATGCGGGAAGCCGAGGCATAGACCACGGCCATGTCGGCGCTCAGGTCGCTGGACGCCACCTCGTTGGTGTAGTCGAGAAAACGGCTCTTCATCTTTCGGCAATCAGCCATCACTTCTTGGGCCTGCCGGGGGTGGTCGTGCTTGAAAGCCTCGATGGTGCGTGGGAAGAGCGGACGCAGTTGGCTGGAAAGATCCTTGAGCCGTTGGGCGAATGGTCCTTGACGGGGCGAGCGGGCCAGAGGAATCAGCTCGGCCAGACCGCGCGAGTAGTCTCCCAGCCGCTCGGCGTCGTTGACCATGTTGCCCAGCAGAAGGGTAGCCACCAGGTCCTTGGCGGGATTGATGGCCAGGTGCTCGACGATGCGGCGACGCACTTCCGCTTCCTTTTCGTCGACCACGTCGTCCATCTCCTCCAGGTCTTTGTCGAGGTCTTGATTATCGAGAAGGGCCGCCAGAGCCAGGTCGTACATCTTGGCCGACTGCTCCACCATCTCGCCTAATTCGCTGAAGCAAATGTCGAGGAATTCCGATTGTCCGCTGCCGAAAAGCGATTCAAGCAATGAGCCCATGACTCCTCCAGATCATCCATGTTGAGGCGCTGGGGCCTCTCGGGACGGTGGCGCCGCAGCCGGCTCTGCCGGCTGGGTGCTGAAGTCCCCGAACAAGAATAACAGCAATAGCGGGATTCCGAAGAAGACGATGACGATGTAGCCCCCCGCCAGCGTACGGCTGCGGGCCCCCATCTCGCCCAACTTGGTAGCCAGGAAAATAGGGATCCTGCGGATGGGCTTGAAGGGATAGATCAAGACCGTACCGGTCACATTGAACATCAGATGGGTCAGTCCCACCGTGAGGGCGGCGGCGTTTCCGGTGGAGAGCGCGGCCAGGATGGGAGTCACCGTGGTTCCGATATTGGCTCCCAGGGTAAAGGGAAAGATCTGGGCCAGCGTCAAGACCCCGGCTCCCACCAGCGGCACCACGGTGGAGGTGGTGACCGAACTGCTCTGCACCATCACCGTGATGACGATTCCAGCCGCCAGCCCGCTCCAGGCCGATCTGAAAACGGTGTTGTGAAGGACTTCTTCGGCTTTGTCGGAAAGCAGTTGCTTGAGCAGCCGCACCAGGCCCCGCAAGGCGAAAAAGAGGCCTGCCAGGGCGAGGATCAGGGTGGCGGCTCCGGAGCCGGTCAAGCCGTGCACGAATTCGGCCGTGGGCTCGACCACGGCTTTGAGCGGATTGAAGAGCTGCAGCCCTCCGCCGCCTTCCAGCACCTGCTCCAGAAAAGTGGCGGTTCGGTAAAGGAAGCCGAAATAGTACTCGACGGGAAAGAGGATCAGGACCGCCATCCAGTTGAAAAAGTCGTGGACGGTAGCGGCGGCGAAGGCCCTGCGGAATTCCACGGGACGGGTGACGTGGGCCAGTGAAACCAGCGTGTTGGTGACCGAGGTGCCGATGTTGGCGCCCATGATGATCGGTATGGCCCCCTCGATGGTGAGCACGCCCGAGGCCACCATTCCCACCGTCATGCTGGTGGTGGTGGACGAGCTCTGGATCAGGGTGGTGGCCAGGATGCCGATGAAGAGGCCCACGAAAGGATTGCTGGTTCCCTGAATCAAGGCCTCCGCGAATTCTCTGCCGAAGGCCTTGAAGGCCACGCCCATCATGTCCAGGGAGACGAAGAACAGGTAGAGGATGGCGGCCAGGTAGAGGATCCGCAAGACGACCGATTGCTTGTCGCTCATATCTTTCTTCGGGAGAAACGAAAACTCGCGGCCGGGCCGTGAGTCCTCGTGTTTGCCGCCAGTCGCGGTTGCAGGTCCAGGAATTCAGTGCTCACGGGACTTTGCTGGAAAGCCGCCGCCTAAGGCCTCGGTCCGCAATCGCCTCAATCATACTCAGTCGCCGCCCCAGGTCAAGCCGTCCCGCGATCTTTGGACGGACGCTTTGCCTCAGTCCTTTCCCTGTCTCTTGAGAACGGGGCATAATACAGGACCATGGGTCTACTCCTTCGGGCCGGGAATGGTGCTCCGTTGCCCTCTAAGCTGGTCGTTAGGGCGTGCTGCCTTCTCGTTCTTGTTGCTTGCACGCTGCCGGGATCCGCCTGGGCGGTTCTGGCCCGCCAACAGCCCTACGAGGTCTTGGAGCGCGAGCCGGCTCGGGGGCAGCAGTGCCTGGTGTGCGGGAAGGCCGTTGACCACGGCCAGATGGTGGAAATCCGTTACAAAGGCCGCAGGTTCTTCGTTTCCGAGGAAATGCTTGCAACATTCGCCGACCATCCTCAGGCCTACCTATCCAAGATCGAGGCCCGCTCCGCCCTTTTCGACGAAGGCGCCCAGTCGCCGCGGGGACTGGCCGACCTCTGGCTGTGGCTGGGCCTTTACGTCCTGGCGGGATTGCTTTGCGGCGCGGCTTGCGGCTACTTGGCCATCGGCAAGTCGTTGTCGCCCCTGCCCTGGTTCCTTGCCGGGCTGGCGGGCAATGTGGCAGCCCTGTTGTTGGTGAGCGTGGTTCCTGCGGGCCGCCCGGCGGGTCCGGACGGAGTGCCCGCAGGATTGCGCAAGGTGCCGTCGACGCGCAGTCCGGTCGAGTGCCCCTCCTGCCGAGCCTCCCTGCATCCTTGCGCCGAGTCCTGCCCGCATTGCGGAGCCCGCCTGCATCCGGCATCGCCCTCCGAGGCCCGCTTGGCGGCCGATTGAGAACTATCGACGAAAGGTATAACGTGCTGCCAATTCGCCACAAACTGGAATCCATCCTCACCAGCGGCAACGGGGAGGGCCAGCGCCCCGCCCTGGGCAAGAACTTTCAATCGAGCGTCAAGAACCTCCACATCATCGGAGATTTGGCTGGGGCTCCCGTCATCAAGCTGGCCATGTCGCAAGGAGTGGAGGTCATCGAGCACATCGCGTCCCAGCCCGAGATCGGCCGGGGCGCCGGCCACGACGAGGTGCTTGACGTCCTCATCGTCGGCGCCGGCGCCGCCGGACTCAACGCCGCGCTGGCGGCTCAGGAGAAGGGGCTGAGATACCTCCTGCTGGAGAAAAGCAAAATCGCCAACACCATCGAGAACTTCCCCGAGGGCAAGTGGGTCTATGCCGAACCCGATGAGCAACCCCCCAAGGGAAAGCTGTGGCTGGACGGGGCCCGCAAGGAAGACCTGATCGCACGCTGGCACCGAATCGTGGAGGAGAACGGCCTCGACGTTAAAGTCGAGGAGGGACTGGAGAAAGCCGAGCGCCAAGACGGACTTTTCCACGCCCGCACTTCAAAAGGCAATCTCTACAAGGCCAAACGTCTGGTGCTGGCTACCGGCATGCGCGGCAACCCGCGCAAACTGGAGGTGCCGGGGGAAGACCAGGAGCGCGTCTATCATCGGCTCTATTCCCCCAAGCAGTACGAGAACGAAGAGATCCTGGTGGTGGGCGGAGGCAACAGCGCCGTTGAAGCGGCACTGACCTTGAGCGAGCGCAACAAGGTGGTGGTCTCCTACCGGGGCGGAGAGTTCAGCCGCGTCTTCAAGGAAAACAAGAAGGAACTCGATCAAGCCATCTCCCAGGGACGCATCCAAGTCATCTTCCACTCCCAGGTGACCCGCTTCGGCCAGGGCCAGACGGAGCTGACCGTCGACCGCGGCGGACATGAGGAGGAAAAAACAGTCAGGAGCGATCACGCTTTCGTGCTCATCGGCTCCCAAGTGCCGGTGGAATTCCTTAAAGGCCTGGGCGTGCGCATGGAAAACGAGTGGTCGGGAAGCGCGCTGGCAGCCTTGGGACTGACGGCCCTGACCCTTCTGGCCCTGTGGTTCGCCGGTCCTTTGATGGGCGGCCCGGCGCCCTTGCAGATGTCGGCATTGTCCGCCTATGCGGGCCTGGCCCTGGCTTTGGCCGGCGCCGGGGCCGCGGGCCTGATCGCCACCGGCCTGGCGGGCAACCGCTGGTCCTGGCTGGGACTCTCCTTTTTCTGCTGGTATTCCGTCTACGGCATCAAGGTGGGCAGCGGACAGGAGTTCTGGCCCTACACCGGATGGGGCTACGATTCGATGAGCTTCTTCGGACGCTCCTGGGCCTTTTGGTACACGGTGATGTACACGGCGTTGATGACCGTCTTCGGGCTGGAAGCTCTGAAGCGCTGGGGGCTCGACCGCAAAGACCGCTTCCAAGTCTGGCGCTTTGTCAGCCTGCTGGCCTTTCAGTGGACCTTCTTCTTCATCGTCCCCGAATTCCTCTTCCGCTGGGCCGTGGAGTACCAATGGGTGGGCCAAGCCTTGGCCAACGATCCCCAATTCGCCGACCAGGCCTGGCGGGCCTACGGCATCGTCTATGCCTGGCCCCTCTTCTTCTACACCTTCTTCTACGATCCCCATGTCATCTGGGTGGTTTGGGGGGTGGTGCTGACCTTTGTGCTCATCCCCATCCTGGTGCTCTTCCACGGCAAGCGCTACTGCTCCTGGATCTGCGGCTGCGGCGGACTGGCTGAAACCTTCGGCGACCGTTGGCGCCACTACGCTCCCAAGGGCCCGGCCTCCATCGGCTGGGAAAGGATGGGAAGTTGGGTTATGGTGGCGGCCTTCGCTGTCACCCTGGCGATGCTCACGCGCGACCTCACCGGTCTCTATCAAACGGCCGATTGGAGCATCTACGGCTACCGCATCGTCGCCGACGTATGGCTGGTGGGAATCCTCCCCGTCACCCTCTACCCTTTCATGGGCGGGAAGATCTGGTGCCGCTACTGGTGTCCGCTGGCCAAGATGATGCAGATCAACTCCTGGATCTACAGCAAGCTGGGCATTTCCCGCTATCACATCGCCTCCAATGAGAAGTGCATCGCCTGCAACGAATGCTCGCGCAACTGCCTGGTGGGAATCGACGTTATGAAGTTTGCGCTCAAGCAGCAGACTCTGGACAACGGCAACTCGTCCTGTATCGGATGCGGAATCTGCGTCACCGTCTGTCCTGTCGACACCCTGCACTTCAGCAAGGACGGCTCGCTTCCCGAGGGGGCCCAAAAGTAAGCCGGGCCGGAAGTGTGACTCCGGCCCGGCTGGGCGCCGTCCGCCTGACTTGCGGTGGCGGACGTTCGGGATTGGTGGTAGGGAGGTTCTCGACGAGAGGCCCCGGGAGGAGGGCCTCTCGAACGTAGGGTTTATAGTTAGCCTCCGCTTATCAACTGGGACGGCACCCGATCTTCGAAATCGAGTCTCTATCAGTAACCAGGAGCGGCGGCGTCGGAGGGCCTGACCCGTCTCCTGAGGCTATCGTCCGTCGCTCTGATCGAGAGCAGATTGCATGCCAAAAGCTCCCCTGACCGCCGGCTTGATCTTCCGCTGGGCGCTTCTCCTCCGTTTCAAGGGGTTATAGGCCCGATGGACTCCGTGGGCGACACCTTGTTCCGCCCCGCCTTGAAGGCTCCCGATGCTATCTTTTCTGCGAGTCTATCTATCTTTTAGGTTAGACTTGTAGGGTGCCAGGGTTTATGATGCTCTAGTGAAGCCGCCGGGAGGCCGAAGGAGGATCCGGTGAGGTGTGCATATGGCGAAGAGTAACTCAGGGCAGGAGCGGGACGGCCATCTGGTGGAGCTCAAGCCTGAGGATTCCCGCTACCTGCGCGAAGACCGCCTCTTGGCTTCGCCTCCTCCCATGGCTCTGATGGCCCGCGACTTGGCGGCATTTTTCCGCATCAGCAACGCCATCGGCGAGGTGCAGGGCTTGCAGCCCCTGAAACGGCGCTTGCTGGAAGTGGTGGGCGAGGTGGTTCCGGCCGACAGCGGCGCCATATTGCTGGTGGGAGAAACGCCTGAGCAGTTCGATTCGGTTTTCGGATGGAGGCGGCGCGACGAGAATGCCGATTCGGTCCCGGTGCAGCGCGAACTGGTGACCAAGGCTTTGCGCGAGCGGGAAGCTCTCCTGGTGCGTCTGCGGGAAGGCCGGCAGGCGGGATCGAGCGTCCTCTGCCTGCCCTTGACGGCTGTGGAGCGGATGGTGGGGGCCCTTTACCTGGCCACCGAGCCGGCAGGCGAGCCCATCAGCGAAGATCAGATGCAGTTTCTCAGCGCCATCTCGGGCGTACTGGCGGTGGCCCTGGAAAACGCCCGCAACATCGAGTGGCTGAAGAACGAAAACAGGCGCTTGCGCCGGGGAAGCGACATCAAGCACGGCATGGTTGGCTCCAGCGCCTCCATGGAGAAGATCTACCGTTTCATCTCGAAGGTGGCTCCCACCGATTCCACCGTCCTGATTCGGGGCGAAAGCGGCACCGGCAAAGAGCTGGCGGCCCGCGCCATTCACCTCAACTCGGCCCGCTCGGCCAAGCCTTTCGTAGCCATCAACTGCGCCACCCTGTCCGAGGCCCTGCTGGAAAGCGAGCTTTTCGGACACGAAAAAGGGGCCTTCACCGGGGCCGTCAAACAAAAGCGCGGCAAGCTTGAAATAGCCAACGGGGGCACCGTCTTCCTGGACGAGTTGGGCGACTTGGCCCTGGGACACCAGGCCAAGCTGCTGCGCGTCCTGCAGGAAAGCGAATTCGAGAGGGTGGGAGGAACCTCTCCCATCCGGGTCGACATCCGGCTCATTGCGGCCACCAACAAGAGCCTGGAGGAAGCCATGAGCGAAGGGGCCTTCCGCGAGGATCTCTATTACCGCCTCAACGTGGTCTCCTTTACCGCGCCTCCCCTGCGCGAGCGCATCGAAGACATTCCCCAACTGGCCAACCATTTCGCCGTCAAGCACGGATCAAAGTCGAACCGTCGAGTCCTGGGCATTTCGCCTGAGGCCGAGGAATGCCTCATCAACTATCCCTGGCCCGGCAATGTGCGCGAGCTTGAAAACGCCATCGAGCGGGCCGTTGTGATGGGCAGCGAAGAGTTCATTCAGCCGGAGGACCTGCCCGAACACATTCTGGAGACGGGCACGGCCCGAGGCGGCTATTCGCCCCGCTATCACGCGGCCATCAAGCAGTTCCGCAAGGACATCCTGCTCAAAGCCCTGCGCGGGGCCGGGGGCAACTTCACCAAGGCCGCCAAGTCGCTGGGCATCCATCCCAACTATCTGCATCGCCTGGTGACCCAGCTCGACCTGCGCGGAGAGGTCGACCAGATCGGTTCGTCCTGACCTTTCCGTCTGTTCTGGGGAGGCCGAGAAAGGGGAACGCGCCTCCCCTCGTGGGCGTGAAATCCACGTGGTACACTCCTGAGCCAATGAAGAAAAAGGGCCAGCTCAGCAGCAAGATTTACTGGTGGGTAGCGGTGTTGGCGCTGCTCTGGATGATCCTGCTTTTGTGGTTTACCCAGTCCTTCAACATTCCCGTGGGAGCCGTCTTGTGAGCGCCATCGACTGGATCGTCTTTTTCGCTTTTCTGGCCTACGTTGTTTGGGACGGCGCCCGGCGCGGAGCTCAGAGCGAGAACCTGGAAGGCTATTTCGCCGGCGGACGCACCATTCCCTGGTGGGCCGCCGGACTCTCGGTCATGGCCACCCAGGCTTCGGCCATCACCGTCATCGGCACCACCGGGCAGGGCCACGAAACCGGAATGGAGTTCGTGCAGACCTACTTCGGACTGCCTTTCGCCATGATCCTGCTCTGCATCTTCATGGTGCCCCTGCTGCGCAAGAACCCCATCCTCACCGCCTACGAATACCTGGAAGGACAATTCGGGCCCGCCACCCGCACCCTGGCCAGCGTCATTTTTCTCATCTCCCGCTGCCTGGCCTTCGGAGTGGTCATCTACGCCCCCGCCGTGGTGCTTTCGGCCATGACCGGGTTCAATCTCACCTTCATGGTCATCCTCATCGGACTGCTGACCACGGCCTACACCATGGCCGGAGGCATCAACGCCGTGGTCTGGACCGACGTCAAGCAGATGACGGTCATCTTCTTCGGGCTCTTCCTGTGCGTGGGCATCCTGCTGTGGGAACTGCTGCCCCGCATGGGCTTCATGGACATGCTGCGCGTGATGGGAGCCTCGGGCAAGCTCAACGCGCTGGAACTGCAGCCGGCCAGTTGGGACATGATTCCCAATTGGAAGTCGGCGGCAGGCGCCACCAGTACCTTCTGGCAAGACACCTACAACGTCTGGTCGGGATTCTTCGGCGGCATCTTCCTGATGCTCTCCTACTTCGGCTGCGACCAGAGCCAGGTTCAGCGCATCCTCACCAATCCCACCGCCGACGAATCGCGCAAAACGCTGCTGCTGTCGGCGTTCGCCAAAGTGCCCATGCAGGTGCTGATCCTCTTCTTGGGCGCTCTGCTCTACCTTTACGGAACGGTCCTGGGCAGCCCCATGCTCTACAACCCCGATCATGTAGCGCTGGCCCGTAGCGAGACCTTCGCGGCCCAGATCGAGCCCATCCAGCAGCGCTACGACCGCTTGGTGGAAGAGCGCAGCCGGCTGGCAATCCAACTGGCCGAGGCCGAGGGATCGCCGCGCCAAAGCCCCGAACTGTTGGCCCGCTTCCAGGGGACGGTTCGCCAGGTCGCCCAAGCCCGCGAAGAGGCCCGCAAGCTGCTGCTGGAAAACGCCTCCGAAAACCGCGACACCAACTACGTCTTCCCCCATTTCATTCTCAACAACCTGCCTCCCGTCATCCTGGGATTGCTGGTAGCCGCCATCTTCGCCGCCGCCATGTCCAGCGCCGACTCGGCACTCAACTCCCTTTCCTCGGCCACCATCGTCGACCTCTACAAACGCTGGCTGCGGCCCGATGCCGATGACGCCGCCTCGCTGCGGGCCGGACGCCTGGCCACTCTCTTTTGGGGGATTGCGGCAACGGTGGCCGCCATGCAGTTCGCGGGCGCCGGCTCGGTGGTGGAACTGGTCAACAAGGTGGGCTCTTATTTCTACGGCTCGCTGCTGGGCGTTTTCGTGATTTCGATGATTTCCAGGAAAGCCGGTCCCAAGGCGGGGGTGGCCAGCCTGCTGGGAGGGATGGGAACCGTCTTCCTCATCGATCAAACCATCCAGGTGGCCTTTCTCTGGTACAACCTCTTCGGTTTCCTCGGTTCTCTCGCCATCGGATTGATCGCGGCGCGTTTCGACGACTGACTCGGTGCCAGTATGTTTTCCATTGAGCGGATCGAAGAACGCTTGACCCACTTGAGTCCCCGGCGTCTCGCCTTGCAGGACCGCCCGCGGGCGGCCGTGCTCATGCCCGTTTTCCAGAGGGCGGGCCAGCCTCACTTCCTGCTCACTCAGCGCACCGAGACGGTCGCCACCCACAAGGGACAGGTGAGTTTTCCCGGAGGTTACCGGGAGGGAGGCGAACGTCTGCGCCGCACCGCCTTGCGGGAAACCGAAGAGGAGGTGGGCATCGCCTCCGAAAAGGTGCGCCTGCTGGGCCCCTTCCACGAGTACATGGCGGTGACCGATACGCTGGTTCGGCCCTACGTGGGCTTTTTGCGCGATCCCTGGCAGGCCGCCCCCAATCCCGGCGAAGTGGCCCGCATCCTGGAGGTCCCCTTCCACTTCTTCACTGAAAACCCGCCCCGCAGCCAACGCTACCGGCGCCAAGGCCGCTCAAGACGCGTCTACTTCTGGGATTGGCAGGACGACACCCAAATCTGGGGACTGACCGCCGCCATCATCAAAGATTTCCTCGACTGCCTTGGCTCCAGCGTCTAGCCGGCGCTTGACAGCGCATCTGAAATATGCATGAATATATGCTCGTTTTATGCAGTGAGGGGGCATATTATGCAGAACGGGACCAGGCACGAAAAGGAAGAACGGCAGCAGGTGATCCGCAAGATGCTGCGCAAAGGCGGAGCGGGCAGCCAGCAGGAGTTGGTGGACGGCCTGGAGGAGTTGAACATTTCCGCCACCCAGGCTACCGTGTCGCGCGATCTGGTGGAGTTGGGGGCGGTCAAGGTCAACGGACGCTACCGGCTGCCCAAGCTGGAATTGCCCACCGTGACCGGTGAGATGAGCCTGCGCATCGACAGGGCGGGCGATCACCTGGCGGTGGTGCGGACGCAGCCCGGACAGGCCTCCATGCTGGCCTTCGCCATCGACGAGAAGGACCTGCCCGAGGTGGTGGGCACCCTGGCGGGCGACGACACCATATTCGTGGCTTGCCGCGACGGCCATTCTCAAAAAGAAGCCATACGCAAGATCGTGAAGATGTTCAGTCCTCAAGGCAAGTGAAAAAAGACATGAATCAAGAGCAGAAAATCAACAAGATCGTACTGGCCTACTCGGGCGGACTCGACACTTCGGTGATGCTGCGGTGGCTCAAGGAGACCTACGGATGCGAGGTGGTGGCCTATGCCGCCGACGTGGGTCAGGGCGAGGAACTCGACGGCCTGCAGGCCAAGGCGCTCAAGACGGGAGCCAGCAAGCTCTACGTGGAAGACTTGCGGGAAGAATTCGTGCGCGACTTCGTCTTTCCCGCCGTGCAGGCCAACGCCGTTTACGAGGGCGTCTACCTGATGGGAACTTCGCTGGCCCGTCCTCTCATCGCCAGGCGGCAGATCGAGATCGCGCGCGCCGAGGGGGCCGACGCCGTGGCCCACGGGGCCACCGGCAAGGGCAACGACCAGGTCCGCTTCGAGCTGACTTACCATGCCCTGGAACCGTCCATCAAAGTGGTGGCGCCCTGGCGCCATTGGGAGCTGGATTCGCGCTCTTCGCTCATCGATTATGCCGAGGAGCACGGCATTCCCATCTCGGCCACCCGCCACAAGCCCTACTCCATCGACCGCAACCTCATGCACGCCAGCTTCGAGGGAGGCCTTCTCGAAGACCCCTGGCTGGAGCCGCCCGAGGACATCTTCCTGCTGACCCGTTCTCCCCAGCGGGCACCCGACCGTCCCGTCTATCTGGAGATCGCTTTCGAGAAAGGCCTTCCGGTGGCGGTGGACGGCCAGGCCTTTTCACCGGCCTCCCTCTTGCAGGCGCTCAACGAAATCGGCGGCGAGCACGGCGTGGGACGCGCCGACCTGGTCGAGAACCGTTATGTGGGGATGAAGTCGCGAGGCGTTTACGAGACGCCGGGCGCCACCATCCTGCATATTGCCCACCGGGCTCTGGAGTCGATCACCATGGACCGCGAGGTCATGCACCTGCGCGATTCGCTGGGGACCAAGATCTCGGAACTGATCTACTACGGCCTCTGGTATTCTCCCGAGTTCCAGTTGATCAAAAACCTCATAGAGCAGAGCCAGGAAAACGTCAGCGGAACCGTCAGGGTCAAGCTCTACAAGGGCAACTGCATCGTGGCAGGACGCAAATCTCCAGGTTCGCTCTACTCCACCGCCTTGGCCACGTTCGAGTCGGACACCGTCTATGACCAGTCCGACGCCGAGGGCTTCATTCGCCTCAACGCCCTCAGACTCAAACTGCGGGCTTTGGCCGCCTCCGAGCAGACCGCCCCGCGCCACCTTAAGGGGTGAAAGGCAAAACCATGACCAACACCGAGACCCTTAGAAATAGAAGCGGGCCCGCCGCCCGGTGGACGCGCTTGCGCGTCGACAAGGTGGCTTCGAGCACCATCAACCTGGGCATCGAAGAGGAGGTGGATCTGCTGCCGACCCAGCCTCCCCGGGTAGGGGACGCGGTGGTGGTGCGGACCCTGACCGACAACCCCACCTACAACAAGCTGGAACTGACCAGCGGGCGGCTGGCCCGCCTCAATCCGGGCGACGTGATGGTGGGGGTGCTGGGGCGGCGCCGCGCTCTCAAGGGATTCGTGGGCGACGTGCCCCGCCGACTCCAGTCCCACGACCGCCTCCACGTCCTCAGCCTGGGCGGCGTCATCGGACGCTGCACCGGCCGTCATCACGAGATGGGACGTCCCATCGAAGCCGAGCTGCTGGGGATGGCGGGACGTCACGGCCAGGTCCTCAATATCTCCGAGACCGCCCTGCCCTGCAACGGGGACGTCTCCGATTCGCCGCCTCTGATCATCGTGGCCGGCACCTGCATGAACTCGGGCAAAACCCAGGCCGCCACCGAGATCATCAAGCAGCTTACCCGCCGCGGACGCAGGGTGGCGGGGGCCAAGCTTTCGGGAGTGGCCGCCCTTCGCGACACCCTCGACATGCAGGATCACGGCGCCGTCAAGACCCTCAGCTTTCTCGACTGCGGCCTGCCCTCCACGGTGGGCCTGGACGACCTGGCGCCGCTGGCCAAGACCATCATTTCCCACCTCTGCCAGGCAGGTCCCGACGCCATCGTGCTGGAGATGGGGGACGGCTTGCTGGGGTTCTACGAGGTGGAATCGCTCTTCGACGATCAGGCCCTTTTGGACCGCTGCGCGGCTCTGGTCTTCTGCGCCGGCGACTTCGTGGGAGCCTGGGGCGGACTGCAACTGCTGCGTCAGAAGAAGATCCGCATCGACGTGTTCTCGGGTTCGGCCACCGACTCCCAGATGGGCGTCGAGTACATCGAGCGCGAGTTCGGAGTGGCGGCCGCCAACGCCCTGCGCAGCGGCGAGCGTCTTCACCGCATCGTCGAAGAAAGGCTGGAGCAATGGAAGGCCGGGCACTAGGCGCCGCCGCCAAGGCATCCCGCAAGTTGCGCGTGGCCATCGCCGGCGGATCGGGCTACGGGGGCGGGGAACTGCTGCGCATCCTGCTGCTGCATCCCCAGGCGGAGGTGTGTCTGGTGAGCTCGGAGCGGCGCGCCGGGCAACCGGTCGAAGAGGCCCATCCCAACCTGAGCGGACTCACCGAGCTGGCTTTTCGTTCTCTGGACGAGTCCATCGACTGGCATGGCCTCGACCTGCTCTTTCTGGCTCTTCCCCATGGCCGCAGCGCTCAGGTCGTCCCGGAGCTTCCTGCCGACCTGCCGCTCATCGACCTGGCCGGGGACTTTCGCCTGCGCGACCCTGAGGAAGCACGCGCTCACTACCGACACGAAACGGATGCCGCGCTCCTCGACAGCTTCGTCTACGGACTCAGCGAGATCAACGCCGCCGCCATCGCCTCAGCCCGGCGCGTCGCCAATCCTGGCTGCTTCGCCACCGCGGTGGGATTGGCGCTTTACCCGTTGGTGTCCGCCGGGCTGATCGAAGACCGGGTCGTCGCCGACGCCAAGACCGGATCTTCGGGCTCGGGCGCCCAGGCGCGGGAGACCACCCATCATCCCCGCCGCAGCAACAGCTTTTTTGCCTACAAGTCCTTCCGCCATCAGCACCTGCCCGAGATCCGTCAACTGTTGCGCCAAGCCGATCCCGAGTGGGACGGCGGACCGCTGCTGCAGACCCATTCCGCGCCCATGGTCAGAGGCATTTTCGCTTCTCTCTACTGCCTCCTTAAAGAAGACGTGCAGGCCGACCGAGCCCAGGCGCAGGTCGAAACGGCCTTCGATGAGCTTTACCGCGGCCAGCCCTTCATCCGCATCAGGTCCCATTCGCCCGACGTCAACTGGGTCAAGAACACCAACTGCGCCGACCTGTCCTGGGTGACGGAAGGACGCGAACTGATCGTCTTCAGCGCCATCGACAACCTGGTCAAGGGCGCCGCCGGGCAGGCCGTCCAGAACATGAACCTGATGTTCGGCCTGCCTCAGACTGCCGGACTGGTTTTTACCGGGAGCCATCCATGAAGCCGCAAGCCGACAACGACAGCATCATCCGCATCGAGGACGCCAGCCACCTGGACGTCTACAAGCGCTATCCGCTCGTCATCGAGCGGGGCCAGGACGTGTGGGTCTACGACAACCGGGGCCGACGCTACCTCGACCTCTACGGAGGCCATGCCGTGTGCGCCGTGGGCCACTGCAATCCCCGCGTGGTGGAAGCGGTGCAGCGTCAAGCCGGACGCCTCATCTTCTACTCCAACCTGGTCTACAACCCGGCCCGCGCCTCGGCCGCCGCCAAGCTGGTGGAGGCCGCTCCCCGGGGCCTGGACAAAGTCTTCTTCATCAACTCAGGAGCCGAGGCCAACGAAAACGCCCTCAAGCTGGCCCGCATGACGCGCCGGCGACCCGGCATTCTCTCCTTCAACGGAAGCTTCCACGGGCGCACCATGGGGGCCCTCTCGGCCACCGGCATGGAGAAGATGAGGGCCGCCTTCCAGCCCAACCTGCCCCATCATCACTTCGTCGATTTCGGCGACCTTGAAGCCGTTGAACGAGTGCTGAGCGGGGGCGACGTCGCCGGCGTCATCCTGGAGCCGGTGCAGAGCCTGGGCGGGGTGGACACAGCGCCTCCCGAGTTCTTCCGCGGCCTGCGCCGTCTCTGCGACCAGGCCGGCAGCCTGCTCATATACGACGAGGTGCAGACCGGCTTCGGACGCACCGGGACGCTCTTCTACGCCGGACGCCACGGGGTCCTCCCGGACATCGTGACCCTGGCCAAAGGCATGGCCGGGGGGTTGCCCATGGGAGCCGTCCTCTGCGCCCCCGGCGTTTCCGCCCAACTCGCCCACGGCGATCTGGGAAGCACCTTTGGAGGAAATCCGCTGGTGTGCGCCGCCATGCAGGCCACGCTGGAAGCCATCCAGCAAGAGGGCCTGCTCGACAACGTCGTGCGTCAGCACCGATACCTGGCCGAGGGACTGCAGCGGGTCCCCGGCGTCAAGCGTTTGAGGGGGGAAGGATTCCTCATCGGCATCGAGTTCGAGACTCCGGCCGCTGCCTATCAGCAGAAGCTGCTGCAGGAGCGCATCTTGACGGGGCTCTCCGGCAATCCGAACGTGTTGCGGCTGCTGCCTCCGCTGACGCTTCAGGCCAGGGAAATTGATCACTTCTTGCGGGTCTTGGCCAGTTGACGGGGCGCCATCCATCTTGCATTCTACACAGCCGAGGTTGAGCATCCCTACAATGGGAGACCGTCATGAATAAGAGAGCCGTTCTTAACGCCTCGCCCCGCCTGGTTCAGGCCTTCCGGGGCAAGTCTTTTCTCAGCACCGCCGAGGTGGGCCGTCCCGAGCTTTCCGAACTGATCGATCTGGCCGTGCAGCACAAGCACGGGGGAATCGATCCCGGCACCCCGCTGACCGGCAAGGCCGTGGGACTGGTCTTCTTCAATCCCTCCCTGCGAACCCGCACCTCCATGACCATCGCCGTGCAGCAGTTGGGAGGCGTGCCGGTTCCCCTGCACGTGGGACGTGAAACCTGGACGCTGGAGTTCCGGGAGGGAGCGGTCATGGACGGCGAGATAGCCGAGCACATCAAGGAAGCGGCGCCCGTGCTCAGCAGCTACCTGGACGCCATCGGCGTGCGCTGTTTTTCGACCCTGCAGGATTATCAGCGGGACAAGAAGGAAGAAGTGCTGGGCGCTTTCCACAAGTATTCCAGCGTCCCCATCATCAACCTGGAGTCGTCTACCCAGCATCCGCTGCAGGGATTGGGCGACGTGATGACCATCAATGAGCGCTTCGGAACCGTGGATCAGCGCAAGGTGGTGCTGGCCTGGGCCTATCATCCGCGTCCGTTGCCGGCCGCCGTGGCCAATTCCTTCGCCTTGACGGCCGCCCAGTACGGCATGAACCTCACCATCGCCTGTCCGCCCGAATACCAGCTCGACCGGGAGCTGATGTCGATGGTCGAGCTGAGGGCCCGCGAGAATGAAGGCAGCGTCAAGGTCACCGACAACCTGGAGGACGCTTGCAGCGGGGCTGAAGTCGTCTACGCCAAGAGCTGGGCCAGCCTGCCCTACTACGGACGCCTGCAGGAAGAGGCCCAGCTTCGTTCCAACTACCGCCACTGGATCGTCGACGAGGACCTGATGGAGAAGACCGCTTCGGACGGCGTCTTCATGCACTGCTTGCCGGTGCGCCGCAACGTGGTGGCCACCGACGGGGTGCTGGACGGCCCCCGCTCCATCGTCATCCAACAGGCCAGCAACCGCCTCCATCTGCAGAAGACGCTGCTCTCGCTGATGTTGTCCTGAACCGATTGGAGGAGTGCGTCCGGTGACAAGCCGAAGTCCCAAGCGCATGGAACTGCTGCGCGAGAGCCTGCCCTACATCCGCCGCTTCAAGGGCAAGACTTTCGTGATCAAACTGTCGGGAAAGGTGACCGACAGCCGCGACAACCTGGTCTCCCTGGCCGAAGAGATCGCACTCTTCCATCAGGTGGGTTTTCGGGTGGTGGTGGTTCACGGCGGCGGAAAGCAGTTGTCGGAACTGGCCGAAAAACTGGGCGTTCCCCAGACCATCGTGGACGGACGACGGGTCACCGACGCTCCCACGCTGGAAATCGCCAAGATGGTCTTTGCCGGCAAAATCCGCACCGACGTGCTTTCGGCCCTGCGCGGACTGGGCGTGCGCACGGTGGGGCTCTCAGGCTTGGACGGAGACATCATCCGGGCCCGCCGCCGCCAGCTTCAAAAGCGTCTCGACCGGACCACCGGCCGCGAAGAGCTGGTCGACTACGGCCACGTCGGCGATATCGTCGAGATCGACGGCGAGCTGCTGCGCCTGCTTCTCGACCAGCATTATCTGCCCGTGGTCTCTTCGCTGGGAGCCGACGATAAGGGCAACGTCTACAACATCAATGCCGACACCATCGCCTCGGAAATCGCCGTCCACCTGGGGGCCGAGAAGCTCATCTTGCTGAGCGACGTGGACGGCCTGTTGGCCCGGGTGGAGGATCCCTCCAGCAAGATTTCATACCTGTCGGTGAGCGAGGTTGAAGGACTGCTGGAGGAGGGCCGGGTGGCGTCGGGCATGATCCCCAAGTTGACTTCCATCGCCGCCTCGCTGCGGAGGGGCGTAGCCAGCGCCCACATCATCAACGGCGGACGCCGCAACGCCCTCCTTCAGGAAGTCTTTACCGACCAAGGCACGGGAACCATGATCGGCCGCGGTGAAGCCGCCGAGTCCGGCGACGGCAACTCGAAGTAACGAGTGCCGTCAGCTCAGCTTCCGAAACGCCGGGTCAGTCGGCGCGAATCGGACATGAAATCGAAACGGTGTTCCGTTTCCGGCTCGTTGAGGGGCGAGTAGTAGTAGCTGAGCGTAGCCGTCACGGTGATGTTCTGGTCGCCGGGGACATTAAGCTGGAAAGTCTCCAAGCGCTCCTCCATGGGAGCCAGGCGGTTGTCCAGGGTTTCTTCGACCGCCTCCAAAAAGACCTGCGAGTCTCTCAGGATTTCCTCGCCTTGGGCATCCACCATGATGCGCTCGTAGGTCCGCTCTTCGCGCACCTCGCGGCCGTCTTCGGTGACCGCCTTGAGGGTGAGGATGAGCTTGCGGGTCGGAATGCCGGTGGGGACCGCGTGGCCGGCTCCCGTGTTGCGCACCTGCACCACCGCCCGCAGGCCTTGGCGGGTGGGCTCCAACTGCGTGATGCGCAAGCGGATCGACTTGTTGAGCTGATCGAGCGAGTGTCCGCCGGGCATGGCGTGCAGGTTGACGAAACCGCCTTCTACCCGCACCACCTTGGGATCGACGATCTGGGCCGCGATCTTAGGCATATGACACTCCTGGCAGGTCTTGTCGCCTCCCGCCTGCGCGTAGCTTTGCCACTCGCTGTAAGTGGCCAGCAAGAGCACTCCGTTGGGATTGGTGTATTGGTGACAGCCGGCGCAGTGCTCCGAAGTCTCGAAAAACTCGGAGTAGGCGACCGGATGTCCTACAGAGGAGGCGTCTTTCACGGGCCCGTGTTTAGTGGGTCCGGTGTCGAGGACGAAGGGGTGATCGGGTTGAGACAGGTCGGTTCCGATCAGTGAATGGCAGAAGTCGCAGGAAACGCCGTCCCGGGTGGCGGCCTGCTCGAGTTGCCAGTCGCCGTTGATGAGTGCCGAGGGCGCATGACAGCGCAAGCAGATCTGACGGGCCCCTTCCCCAAACTCGCTGAGAGCCTCTTGAAAGGAGGCCTGGAAGAGCGGGTCGCTGACGGCGGCGGAATGCAGCGACTGTTGCCAGGCGGCGTGAATCGACTTGTGGCAGCGTCCGCAGTCGGAGGCCCTGTGGACCTTGTCGGCAGAAATCTGAGCGAGCGGCTCGGGCTGGGGCTGGGAAGGTCCGCAGCCGGCCGCCCAAGCAGAAATGACGATGAGCAGTGCGAGTTTCCAACAGGTGAGCCGATTCATTACGCTACCTCCCTGTCCGTTTGGGTTGGCGCGTGGTGCGTGAAAAGCGTCCAACCCGTTTCTAGAGCCTGGTCTGACTGAGGTGCGTGCCGCAAGGTTCCCGATCGGCCCTCGCGCGGGCAATGTCAACAGGCGCAGTCGAGATCGAGCAATTTGCAAGGGTCGATTATCGAAGTGATTATAGATCCTGACTTTTCCCCAGGCAAACCTCATTTGCGCCCGCGGAGACTTTTTTGTTCCAGTTGCTTGACTCGCCTATACCCCTCCGTCATCATGTTTTTCAGTGGCGGCAGCCGATTCCGAGCCGGCCATTGCAGGTTCATGTGAAGCTTCATGGGGGCGGTCTGGTGCATCTGCAGATCGTTCAGGTGAAGCCTGTTCAAGTTCCACCTCTTTGGCCCTGATTCGGTATTCGTGGCCGCTTCCCGCCGCCATCTTGCGGCCGGCAAAAAATCCGGAGGTGTCCCATGCCCAAGCGTCGAAGCCTGCTCAAGGCTTTTCTGTCGGGGTCTATCGCCGCGTCCCTTTTGAGTGTCTTCTATCCCGTTTTCCGGTTCCTCATTCCACCTGACAAACCAGAGGCCAGCGCCTTGAGCGTTTCGGCTGGGTCGTCCCAAGACCTGGCGCCCAACACGGGCCGCATTTTCCGCTTCGGTTCGCGCCCGGGACTGGTGGTGCGCCGCCCTGACGGCTCTCTCAAGGCCTACTCGGCGATGTGTACCCACCTGGACTGCACCGTCCAGTACCGTCCCGACCTGCAGCACATTTACTGCGCCTGTCACGAAGGTCATTACGATCTCAATGGAGTGCCCATCTCGGGACCGCCTCCCCGCCCGCTGGAGGAGTACAGCGTGCAGGAGGTGGGCGGAGAAATCATCGTCTCCAAGGTGTCCTGACAAGCAAGCGCAAAAGAGGAAAGGGGTATGGCGATGGCGACCAGAATCCTGCATTGGCTTGAAGACCGCCTCGAGTTGAGTTCCATCCGCCGGTTGGCGGTTCATAAGGAGGTTCCCGTACACCGCTTCTCCTGGGCCTACTTTCTGGGGGGCGCGGTCTTGTTCCTGCTCATGATTCAACTGGGGACCGGCATCCTGCTGCTTCTTTACTACCGTCCCAGCGCCGAGGAGGCCTATGAGAGCGTTCAGTTCATCGTGGCCGAGGTTGAGTTCGGATGGCTGATTCGCTCCATGCACAGTTGGTCGGCCAACCTGCTGGTGGGGATGGCCTTCCTGCATCTCTTCACGACCTTCTTCATGAAGGCCTATCGCAAGCCGCGCGAAATCACCTGGATGAGCGGAGTTCTGCTGCTCTTTCTCATGCTGGCTTTCGGGTTCAGCGGCTATCTTCTGCCCTGGAACGAATTGGCCTACTTCGCCACCCAGGTGGGGACCGACATCGTGGGCGCCGTCCCTCTCATCGGCCATCCGCTGATGGTGTTCTTGAGGGGAGGAGAGCAGGTGACGGGCGCCACCTTGACCCGCTTCTTCGGCTTCCACGTGGCCGTCTTGCCGGCTCTGACCACCCTTTTGCTGCTGCTTCACCTGGGGCTGGTGCAGAAGCATGGCATGAGCGTGCCTCCCAAGATGATCGGCAAGCCCTACCAGACCTTGCCTTTTTTCCCCAACGTGCTGCTGCGCGACATTATGGCCTGGTACATCTTGCTGGCCGTGCTGGTCACGCTGTGCGCCTTCCTGCCCTGGGAACTGGGCAGCAAGGCCGATCCCTTCGCGCCGGCGCCCCAGGGCATCCGTCCCGAGTGGTACTTCATCTTCATGTTCGAAACCCTCAAGATCATCCCGTCCAATGTCTTGGGCATTGAAGGCGAGACACTGGGAGTTGTGGGCTTTGGCGCGGCTGCCTTGGCGCTGATCGTGGTGCCCTTCTGGGATTACTTGGCGCGGCGCCTGGGACGTCCCGGGTTGTTGACGCTGTTGGGCGTGTTGGCGGTGATCTACATGGCCGTCATGACGTTGGTCGGATACTTGTAGGAGGGCCTTTTCGATGAACCTCAAACGAACTGCATCTCTTCTCCTGGCCTGCGCCGCGCTGTCGGCGGCCCCGGCATCGTACTCCCTGTCGGCCCAACCGGACTCTGCCCGGCAGGATACTTGCGTTAATTGTCACGAGGTCTTCGCCGAGACTCCCATCGGAAGCATGGTGGAACCTTTCAAGCGGGGCGTTCACGCCAAAGCCGGCCTAAGTTGCGCCGCCTGCCACGGCGGCGACCCCAGCGCCCGCGACAAGGAGGTCTCGATGAGCCCTGAGCGGGGCTACAAGGGGGTTCCCGCCAGAGCCGCCGTGCCGGATCTGTGCGGATCGTGTCATTCCTCGGCCGAATACATGCGCCGCTTCGATCCCTCGCTGCGCATCGACCAGGTTGCCGAGTACCGGACCAGCGTCCACGGGCAGCTCCTGGCCGAAGGCGATGCCAATGTGGCCACCTGCGTGAATTGCCACGGGGTGCACGGCATTCTTTCGGCCTCCAATCCTCTGGCTCCGGTGCATCCGCTCAAGCTGGCCGACACCTGTGCGGGCTGTCATTCAGATGCCCAAAAGATGGCGGCTTACGAGATTCCCATCGACCAAATGGACCTCTACAAGCAGTCGGTTCACGGGATGGCGCTCTATGATCGACAGGATCTGGGGGCGGCCACCTGCAACGACTGTCACGGCAACCACGGCGCCACCCCGCCGGGAGTGCAGTCGGTGGCCAACGTGTGCGGCAATTGCCACGGGGTGCAGCGCGACCTCTTTTCCGAGAGTTCACATCAGAGCATCTTCGAGATGTTTGAATTCAGCGCCTGCGTCACCTGCCATGACAACCATCTGGTCAAAGCGCCGGGCGAGTTCCTGTTGGCGGGGGAAGATTCGGCATGTCTGCAGTGTCACGAAGAGGGCGACGCCGGCATGCAGACGGCTCATTCCATGGCCGACGACATCTCTTCGCTGGCGGCTCAAGTCGAGGAGGCCCGCGCTCTCCTGGTGCGAGCCGAGCAGGCCGGGATGGAGGTCAGTGCGGCCCTCTTCGACCTGCGCTCGGCCAACGAAAAGGTCATTCTGGCCCGCAACCTGGTGCATTCGCTGGTTCCGGCTCGGGTGGAGGAGACGGTGAATGAGGGGGTGGGGATCGCCGAGTCGGCCAAAGAGGCTGGAGAAGAGGCCTTTGAGGAACTGCGCTATCGCCGCACGGGTCTCTTCGTGGCCCTTGTCATCATCGGACTGGTCATCATCGCTCTCTGGCTGTGGATCCGCCAGGTCGACGCCGCATTGGAGGGGCAACGCCCCGCAGCCTAGTGCTGCCGGTCATAAGTTCTGAGCCGGGGCCCTCCGTTTCTTGTCCCTGACAGGGACGGATTCGCCAGCCCCCTCCTCCGCCAAAGGCTACGGAGGGCAGGCAGCGACTGTGTTGAAAGTCAAGTCCGGGCTCGCTGAAGGCGAGCGATTCGCCAGCCCAGGGTCAGCCGCGGCGAGCGCAGCGAGACGGCGGCGCCACCCTGGGTTTCAGACGGCCAAGGTCTGAACGCTGAAAGCGTGGGATAACGCGACAAGGTGGCTCAAAACTTCCGGCGCACTGCACCAGGCTACGGGGCGTGGTGTCAGGCAGCTTGTGATTAGTTCTGAGGCCACTCGCCCCAAATGCTGCAATGTCCTCCCTTATCGGTGCCCTGCAGATCGCGCAGCGGACCCAGATAGACGGCGTTCATGACCGCTCGCGGAGCGGCAACGAGATTTCCGTTGCTCTGGACGATGAAGACATTCCCGAAGTGGGCTTGGCTGAGGCCGTGGCCGGCTTCGTGCAGAGCCACCGTCTCGACGTCCACGTTATTGATGCCGTCGTCGGCCCAGTTGAAGGAGGGGTCATAATAGATCTCGCGGAAGGCGGTGTCGGTCAGACCATTGTTGTCGATGTCGGTCGGAATTCCGCCTGAAACGAAGATGAAAGTAAAGGTGACTCCGATGACTCCTCCGCCGAAGTTGATGTCGCGCCAGCCGGCGTGCTGCACGTCGGCCAAGATGAAGGGGCTTCCGCCCAGTCCGTTGATAAACGCGATGACGCCGATGTCGATGCCGAAATCCGGGTTGCGGATGATGGGCATGAAGGAACATCTCGCGCCGTCCCAGGTTCCCATGGCACGGTCGATGGCGGCGTCGGTTTCAGCTCCGGTCAGTCCGCCGAAGACCGGTACCGCGTCACCCGTGGTGTCCACGGCGTAAGTGATGCTGTCCTCTCCGGCGGGGTCAGGCAGGCTCCAGGCTCTTCTGGCGTCGAAGGGAACGAAGTCAGAGGACAATTGCTTATTGCCGACATTCGAGGCGATCAGGGTGATTCCCTGGTGCTGGGAATCAGTCGATACGATGGCTTCGGCCATGGCTACCCGGTAGTTGGCCCCTTGACCGTCCAGCGCCAGATTGATCTCATCCATGATGTCGGCCAGTTGGGCGACCGGATCCTCTTCTTGCCCGAACGAAACGGCAGAGAAACCCAGCAGCAGGCACAAGCAAAGAAGAATACGTCCAAAGTGTCTCATACGGTACTCCTTTCAAAAAGGCAGGTGTTGGTCAGTTCTGGGAATTGAACGCGTCAAACTAGTAAATACCAAAAATGCTTAAAAGGCAAGTGAAAGCAAGGTGCAGACATCAAGCATAGGTCTCTCTGGATTGTTTGGGTGGATGCTCCTCGAAGGCAGGCAGGGTCTCGATTGCGGCGCCGACCGGCGGCCTGACAGGGACCCTACCGATCTAGAAATAGAAAGGGAGTAGAGGTGAATTTGCGAAACTACTGCGCCCGTCAACCGTCCAGCCCTGGATGCTCCAAAACCTCATCGAGCGGTTGCCGGGTCCAGCCATTGCGGGCGCGAGCTTCGCCGCGATTCTTCGGCATCTTTTCCAAGATGGCCCTCAGGCGGCTTCGGCTCGCGCCGATGCCCTTTACACGGTGTTCGAGCCCGCCTTCGACCAACTCGAAGGCGGGCCATCATCGCCGGAGAGAACCGGGGATGGAGCCGTCATCCCGTGCACACGCACAGGCGGTAGACGGCACAGAATCCCAGAGGCTGGCAGTCCTCATCGTCGCTGCAGGGCGCGTTGTGGACGCACTGGGGAGGCCCGCAGTCGGGATCGGAAACGCAGGACGTATTGCAGAACCCGTCAGCGGAACAGCCGATGGGGGGAAAGAAGGACGCGCTGGAAAGGACGGGCACTGACAAAACCACCAGACTCAGCACGACGACAAAACACAACCTGAAAACACGGCCCATGGTCAACTCCTCCTCTCGATGCTGCTTGATCGGATACCCGGCTTCACCCTTGCAAAACCATGTCCAACTATACCATCAGTGTTTGCAAGAAGCATACTTGATGATGCTGGATCGCTAGCGGGATGCGCCGCAGCCTTGATCCATGCAGCGATTGGCCTGCCGGTTCACACTGGAAAATGCATGGGCGTCCCCCAGGGCCGCTCGCATAGCTGGAGTCCACAGGTGCACCGGCATGTGCCGGCGATTATTGGTGGTCCCTGGGGAAGAGCCTTCTTGAGGAGAAGCGGAGGGCAAGCGCGCAGGGGATGGCGGAGAGGGAGGGATTCGAACCCTCGGTGAGGTTGCCCCCACACACGCACGGTCGGCCGTCGCTGCCTGTCCCTAAAAGCGCCGTTCGTAAGCTGCGCTGACACGCACCAGCATGGCACCGTAGTCCTTGGAGGTTTGTTCCTCGTCCACCCATTCAAACGTGTAGGGAGCAACATTGGTGGCCCTGAATCGGAGCATGAGGAAATGTTCCACGTTTGGCTGGACCTTTTCCCTCAGATGGACCTCGGCTTTTCGTGCCTCCTGCATTGGGTGCAGGAAACCGGAGCTCCCGGTGGTGGGGAAGCTGCGGCTGCCTTCGAAGCCAACATACTTGGCCGCGTGGTTGATTCCCACGATTGCCACGGCTATGGGACTTCCTCCCGATCTTCCGAACTCGTTGGCTTGGCGCAGCAAGTCTCCGCACACTCGGTCAATCTGCTTCAGCATGGCTTTGGCAATGATCTTGACTTCCACGCCGATTTCTACGGTCGCAATAGGTCCCCTGGCAACTCGATATCCACGGTCAAAAACGGGAGCTTGGCCTGGAAGCGGCTCGCCCAAGGTACCGTCGCCCCGCCTAGCTTTGACACCCTGAATCGTATTCTTTCCATGAAGGACTCGCTGGCCCGACTCGACGCGGTCTACGAACTTCTTAGAGCGGTTCAGTGTCACCAAGTCTTCGTACAGATGGAGAGCCACCCAATCGCCCAGGGTTGCTCTCCTGTGAAGGTATCTTTGCCCGTCGAACAACCCGCGGAATTCCTCAAGAAGACGGTATCTCATCTTGAATCAGTTCGGCCTTGGTGGCCCCTAGCAGGTGAGTCTGCCGAAACTCCATTTCGATCCGTTCCTGGGCCAGAGAGAGATAGGTTGGATCGATTTCGTTGCCGACGGAGTTTCGTCCGGCCCGCGCGGCCGCCAAAGTGGTGCTGCCCGTACCCAGGAAGGGGTCCAGAATCGTATCGCCGGCGAAGGAGAACAGGCGGATCAGCCTCTCGGCCAATTCTACTGGATAGGGAGCAGGGTGGCCATTCCTGGTGGAAACCCCGGGCAGATCGGTCCAGATTGATCGCAGCCAAGCCTGGAGTTCTTCCCGCTGCAGCATCGACAGTGCCTTTTGGGTAGGTGAGGCGGAGCGATACTGGCCTCCCTTACGGAAGAAGAGGATGTACTCGGTGTCGTTCTTGAGGATTGCGCCCGGCTG
>DATIPQ010000087.1 GCA_035471785.1 Acidobacteriota bacterium | reverse complement strand
GGTGATCACCAAAAGACAATCGAAACTCTGACGCCCTGGCTCCAAGAGCGTCCCGAAGAGTCGGAAGGGTGGATGCTCCTGGGATTGGCACACCAGCGTCTGAACCGCCTGCCTCAAGCCCTGCAGTGTTTTGAACAGGCCGCTCAGGCCGCCCCCGAGGACGCCCGGGTCTATGATCATTTGGGATTCGTCCAGGCCCAGTCCGGATTGATCCTGCAGTCCATCGAGACGCTGCAACGGGCCGTCCAGCTCGATCCTCGGTACGGGCCCGCCCGCTACCATCTGGGCGCCGCTTTGTACCTGGCGGGACGGCCCCAGGCGGGCCAAGAACAACTGCAGGAAGCCGTCAAATTGATGCCCCGGGACGTCGAGGTGCGCCAGCGGCTGGCGGGCGCCTTGAGGTCCCGCGGCGACTTTCTTGCGGCGCTGGAACACCTTGAAGCGGCTGTCGAACTGCGTCCCGACTCGGCCCCCCTGCAGGCTGACCTGGGCTCGACCTTGCAAAGTGCGGGACGCATCAGGGAGGCGGTCAAACGCCTGCGCCGCGCTGTGGAACTGCAACCCGACCTCCATGCCGCCCGCTCCGACCTGGGGCTGGCCTTGATCCAATTGGGCCAGGGAGAAGCGGCGGAGGAAGTCCTGCGCCAGGTGCTGCAAGCCCAGCCCGAAAACCCCATCGCTCACCTCAACCTGGGACTGGCCAGGCTTCAGGCCGGCGACCTGGAAAGCGCGGCTGAGGCCTTCAAGAGGGCTGTCCAACTCGACCCCGGCTATGCCGAGGCCCACTACAACCTGGGACTGGCCAGGAAGATGCAGGACGACTTTGAGGCGGCTCTCGAGTCGCTGCGCCGGGCCGTCGGGCTCAAGCCGACCCTGGCTGAAGCCCAGTTCACGCTGGGCGTCACCCTGTGGCAGCAGGGAGAGCTGGCGCAGGCCGAGGGGCCGTTGCGCATGGCCACCGGCGTCCGTCCTTCCTACGCCGAGGCCCACTACATCCTGGGCACGGTGCTGAGGCAACAAGGCCGGCTGGATGCCGCCATCGAGGAGTTCGGCAGCGCACTCCGGCACAATCCCGAATACGCCGAAGCCTATAGTTCGTTGGGCACGGCGCTGCGCGAGAAAGGCGACCTGCAGGGAGCCCAGGAGGCCATTCAGCACTCGCTGCGCCTCAACCGCCGGAAGGCCGACCGCCAGGCCGCCGACCTCAAGACCAAAGTGGCCGCGCAGCGCCTTCAGGAAGGACGTCTGCAAGAGGCCATCGCGCAGCTTGAGGCGGCCATCGAACTTGCACCGGATTACGCCCCCGCTTACCATCAGTTGGGAATCGCGCTCTCACGAAACGGCCAGGCGGAGGCAGCACGGGAGGCCTTCCAGAAAGCTCAGCGACTCGACCCCTCTCTGGAGCCGCCGCCCAGGTGATGCGCTCACTCAAGCTCCGCCGCAAGCCGCGCCTGGACGGCGGAGTTGAAGCACGGACTCATGCTCGACTTACTGATCGTACTGGCTTTCGTGGCTTACGCCATATCCTCGGGTTTCCGCTCCCGCGCCCAGGCCGGGAGGAATCTCAACGAATACTTCCTGGCCGGACGCACCATCCCCGGATGGCAGGCGGGAACCAGCATGGCGGCCACCCAGTTCGCCGCCGACACCCCCCTGCTGGTCACCGGACTCATCGCCACCGGAGGCATCTTCGAGTTGTGGCGACTCTGGATCTACGGCCTGGCCTTCCTGATGATGGCCTTCGTCCTCTCGGTGGCCTGGCGGCGGGCGGGAGTGCTGACCGACGCCGAGTTGACCGAAGTGCGCTACTCGGGACGCGGAGTGCTGCCGCTGAGGGTGCTCAAGGCCGTCTACTACGGCACCGTCATCAACTGTGTGGTGATGGCCATGGTGCTGGTAGCGGCCGTACGCATCGCCGAGGTCTTCTTGCCCTGGCACCAGTGGCTTCCCGAGGGGTTCTACAGCCTGCTGGTCAGCATCACCCAGGGACTGGGAATCAACCTCGGGTCCAGCGTCGGGGGGCTGGCGCCCGAGATCGCCACCACCAACAACCTCTTCAGCATCCTCGTCATCCTGGCCTTCACCGCCCTCTACTCCACCACCGGCGGACTGCGCAGCGTCATCGCCACCGACGTCATGCAGTTCGCCCTGGCCATGCTGGGGACGCTGGTCTACGCCTGGGTCGTGGTTTCCCAGGCCGGCGGGCTGATGGGCCTGACCGAGAGGCTGGTGGAGCTCTACGGAAGGGCGCAGGCCTCTCACATGCTCTCCTTCGCCCCCGCAATGGAGCAGGCCCTCATGCCCTTCCTGGTGCTGATCGGTTTGCAGTGGTTCTTTCAGATGAACAGCGACGGCACCGGCTATCTGGCCCAGCGCTCGATGGCCTGCCGCAGCGACCGCGACGCCCGCCAGGCAGGCGTCATCTTCGCCTGGCTGCAGATCTTCGCCCGCAGCCTGATCTGGCTGGCCATCGGAGTCGGGCTTCTGGTGCTCTATCCCTTCGAACCATCCCAGATCGGCGACGACGGCTTCGCCGCTTCGCGCGAGATCCTCTTCGTCACCGGCATCAACGACTACCTGCCCATGGGCATCCGCGGACTGATGCTGACCGGATTGCTGGCCGCCCTGGCCTCCACTATCGACACCCACCTCAACTGGGGCGCCAGTTACTGGAGCAACGACATTTACGACCGCTTCATCTGCCGCCACCTGGGAAACCGAAGGCCTCAGAGCCATGAGCTGGTGCTGGCGGCGCGCCTCTCCAACCTGCTCATCCTGGCCGTCTCCCTGATCATCATGGCCAACCTGGGGTCCATCCAACAGGCTTGGCAGGTCTCCTTGCTTTTCGGCGCCGGTATCGGCTCGGTACTTGTGCTGCGCTGGTTCTGGGAACGGGTCAATCTCTATTCGGAACTGGCCGCCATCCTGGTTTCGCTGCTCTTCGCTCCCATTCTGCTGGTGGTTACCGAGCAGGAATGGATCCGCCTGGGCTCGATGGCCGTCCTCTCCACGGCGGCGGTGGTGGCCACCGCCTACCTTTTGCCGCCTACCTCCGATTCAGTCCTCAGAGCCTTCTATCAGCTCGTCCAACCACCCGGGTTCTGGTCGCGAACCGCGGCCCTGCTTGGGGAAGACCCCCGGAAACCGGTACGGCGTCTGAGAAGCGGGCTGACAACCACCCTGCTGTGCGCACTGTCGCTTTTTCTCTGCCTGATGGGAGCGGGCAAGCTGTTGCTCCCCAATCCCGGCCAAAGCCTGCTCTGGGGGGGCTTCTTGCTGCTCTTGGGCCTGGCTCTGCTGCCCACCTGGATGGGCAAGGTGCGCAAGCTCAACTAGAAATAGCGAGCAGCCTCATACCGCCGAGAGCAATTAGGCCTTCAGCGCGGTCGCTGAAACTTGATTCGTGTGTGAACTTGCTGGCCACCTAGTGGCCCTAGAGTTCGTCTACCAGTTGCTTGATCTGTTCTTTGAGGGCTTCGCGGTCAGGACCTTCGCCGGCGTCGATGAGGAGTTCGGCCGGGGACGTTTCGAGTGCTTCGGCCACGTCGAAGAGGAAGGCGATGGAGGGCACCTTGCGGGCGTTCTCAATGCTCCCGATGTAACCGGGAGTGTAGCGAGCCGCTTCCGCCAGCATCTCTTGAGTCAATCCCTTGCGCTTACGCAAACGGCGTATCCGAGCACCGACTTTGCGCATGTCTTGGATTTTCAAGCCCATGCCAATAGGGTATTCGCCGCTTGCCAACATCTGAAGACGCCATCGGTCGGAGTTGCAGAGGCAAATCCACACTCTCAGCCCCACGCCCTGAACCCTGGAATCCGAAAACGGGCCATGGCACGGCCTATAGGTGCAAGGGCGAATGAGTTTTACAACGTATGGTGACTGAAGGCTGACAAAGGAAAGCGCTGCCTTCGAGAGGTCATTCCTCGCGCAGCGCCTGCACAGGATCGATGCTCACCGCCCGCCGCGAGGGGCCCCAGGAGGCCAAGACCGCTACCGCCAGGAAGAGAAGGCTGACTACCACGTAGGTGACCGGATCATGGGGAGAAACCTGGTAGAGGACCTGCGACCAGACCTGCTGGTAGTATCGGCCCAGCAACCAGGACAGCAGCAATCCGACGGCCATTCCTCCACCCACCTGCAGCAAGGACTTGCGCGCCAGCAGCAGGAGGATCTGGCGCCTGTCGCTGCCCAAGGTCATGCGGATGCCGATTTCGCGGGTTCGCGCCTTGACCATCACGGCGATCAAGGAGTAGATGCCCACCGAGGCCAACAGGGCGGCCATGAGGGCCAGGCCTTCGATAAGCCTGGCGGGCGAGGAAAAGCCCGCGTGCGCCTGGCGAATCATAGACGGCAGGGACTCGATGCGGACAGGCATCTCGGGATCGAAATCGCTGATCCTGGAACGTAGCAAGGATGCCAGCACTTCTTGCTGCGACGGGCTGTGGACAACCAGATTAGCGATCGGCTGAGGCTCCTGGGCGATGGGAAAGTAGATCACTCCTTCACGTGGATGATTGGGACGCAGAGCGGTTTGGCGGACGTGCTTGACGACGCCCACGATTTCGAATGCGATTTCGTCGGTGTGATAGGTGACATGCTTGCCTAGAGGGCTCTCGCCGGGCCAGTAAAGGTCGGCCACATGACTGTCGATGACGGCCACTGGCTGGGAGTCCTCGCGGTCCGCCTGTGTGAAGAGCCTGCCCTTGAGGAGTGGAATGCCGAGGGTCTCGAAGTAACTGGGAGTAACGTGAAGGAAGGAGGCCACCGGTTGCGGATCGGCCTCGGGCCGCTCCGTAATCGCGAAGGCTCCCCCGAAGTCGACTCCTGAAAAAGGCGCGATACTGACAACCGAGGCTTCTTCCACTCCCGGCAGGCTTTGGGCGACCTCTTCCAGTTCTTTCAAAGCCGCGCGCTGCTGCTGGGGAGTCGAATAGCGTGCGTCGGGAAGGTTGATGCTGGCCACCAGGATGTCGCGATTCGTGAAGCCCAGGTCGGTCGCTTGAACCTCTCGTATGCTGCGCACCAGCAACCCGGCCGCCACCAGCACCACGAGCGCCAAAGCCACCTGGCCGGCGATCATGCCTTGCCTGAGCAGTCCTGCAGGGCGCCCAAGTCTCCGAGAACGGCTGCCCTCCTTGATGCACTCCAGCACGGGCAGGCGCAACAGCCTGAACGCCGGAAGCAGGCTGGAAATCAGACCCGCCAGCGCGGCCAGCAGAAGGGCGAAGACCACTTCCCGCCACCCGACCGCCACCTGGCCGATATGAGGGATATAGGAAGAGGTCAGGGCAAAGGTCAGGTTTTGCAGCAAGCGGGCCAATATCAAGCCGAAAGCCGCGCCCCCGAGAGCGAAAACGAGGCTCTCGCCCCAAAGAGGGGCCAACAGGCGGAAAGGTCCGGCTCCCAAGGCGGTGCGAAGGGCCCAATCCCTTTCCCTTTCAACCGCCCGCGACAGCATCAGGTTGGCGACATTGACGCAGGCGATAAGCAAGACCAGCAGGGCCGCCGCCTGCAATCCCAACAGGGGCCCCCTCACCGGAGCCACGGCGCCCTCCGCCAGAGGATCGAGCCGCACGGTCAATCCTTTGAGGGCGGGATCGGGAAAAACTTCGGTGGCAAAGAACTGGGCAGCGGCAGCCAACTCGCTTTCAGCCTGGGCTTTGTCCACCCCCGGCTTGAGGCGGACCAGTCCCCGGTAGAAGAAGGGGTTTGCGGCTTCCGGCGGAACGTGGTGGGTGACGTAGACATGGGCGCGCGAATTGACCATCTCGCCGCCCATCTCCTGATAAGGAGGCGGGAAGTAAAAATCAGGCCCGAAGACCCCTATCACTTCGTAGGGTTCGCCGTCGAGGGTGATCTTGCTGCCGACGATCTGCTGGTCGCCCTCGAAGCGCCGCTCCCAAAAACCGTGGCTGAGAATCACGACCTTGGGCGCGCCCGGCTCGTCGTCCTCATCCTGAAAGCCCCTTCCCAGCATGGGCTCAACCCCCAGCGTGCGGGTCAACTCAGCCGTGGCGGCGACTGCGTCCACCCATTCGGGACTCTCGCCTCCCAGAATCATCGCGCGCTGGCGGGCCCTGAGCCGAAGGCGGAAGGCCGTGAAAGATTCCAGCCAATCCTGCTCTGCCGAATAAAGGGAAATGTTCTTTCCCGACAAGGGTATTCTGGGGACTCCCGTTTGAGGCCCATGGTTCCAGATCAGGTAAAGACGGTCGGCATCGACATAAGGGAGCGCCTGAAGCAGGACGGCGTCAATGAAGCTGAAAGCAAGGACATTGAAGCCGATGGCGACAGACAAGGTCAGGATGATGACGAACGATGTCTGTGGAGAACTTGCCAATTGGCGTCGAAATGACCTCAAACTGCCCTTCCAAGCCAAACTGTTGGAACTTGATTCGGAACCCTATCCGAGCCAGCCGTCCCCCTTTGTACCACAAGAAACCCGAGATTGAAATAGCAATAGCAAGAAAGGGGCTGCTGGGGATTCGGGCCGCGGCCGGAAACGTTCCAGCCGCGGCCACGCAGAGCAGGAGAGACAGGTGAGAGCCAACAAGCGGCTCTCAGCCTCCACCCCTTCATATCGGCAGAACGGGCGATTGGATTAGCCCCGCCAAACGCCTCATTGCGGCGGCGTCTGTGCTGCGGCGACCATGCGGATCTCCACCAGGGCCTGGGGAGCCATCAACTGCATCCCCACCGTAGTGCGGGCAGGCGGGGCCAGAGGCAACATCTGGGAATAGATCTCGTTGAGGGCGTCGTAGTATCGGATATCGCCCAGCCAAACGTTGGCCTCCAGCACATCGGAAAAATCGAGCCCGGCGGCCCGCAAAGTGGCCGACAGGTTTTCCAGGGTCTGACGGGTCTGGGCTGGGAAGTCGCCAAAGCCTTCCCTCCCCCGCCCCACCATGCCCGACAGGAAGAGGCGTCCGCCTGCCTGGATGGCGGGAGAAAAGGGGCTGCTGGGAGGCGAGGCCCCTTCGGCCATCACCACCCGGCGGCTGTCGTCCTGGACTGCCGTGCACAGGATCTCGATGCCGGCGGCGGCAGACATCAGCGGCGCCCTGACCGTGGCCCGGGCCGGAGGGTGGGCTGGGGGGAAAAACTCCCGATAGGCGGCGTTCATGGCGGAGAAATGGCGGGCGTCCACCAGGTAGACCTTGCAGGTGACGACGTCCGAGTAATCCATCCCCCCCGCCTCGAGGACTCGTCCCACGTTGCCCAGCGCCTGCCGGGTCTGCTCGGCGATGTCGCCTTCAATGAGCCGTCCGGCGGGGACGTCGCGGGGCACCATGCCGGCGATGAAAAGCGTGTCCGCCGCTTTGATCCCCCAGGAATAGCGGGAGGAAGGCGTCCATCCTTCCGGTACCAGCCGCTCCAGAGGCAGGCCGTCGCGGGCGGCGATCACCGAGACCTCCAGCAGCGCGCCCGTCAGCGGCAGATCAGCCGCCACCGTGGCCCGCACCGGCTTGGCGTCGCTGAAGTACTCGAGGTAGACCTCATTGAAGTCCTGGAAATGGCGGGCGTCGGCCAAGAAGGCCTCCAACTGCACCACCCGGCTGAAGTCGAGCCCGGCAGCCTTCAGCGCGGCTCCCAGGTTCTCGAACACCTGGTGGGCCTGAGCCTCGAACCCTTCCTTGAGCGGCCCGCCCGGCTCATTGCCCACGCTTCCCGACAGATAGACGAAGTCGCCATAACGGATGGCTGGACTGTAGGGCCTGCTCAAGTCGGCTCCCTGGGGAGCCACCACCTGGCGTCCGGCCGACTGGGCCAGGCAGGGGCCGGCCAGGAGTCCCAGAGCCAATCCGAAAACAGCCGATCGCAGAGTATTCATGGCGACATCCTAGCCCAGACGGGTCACTGCGGCCAGTCGACGACCCGTGGAACGGGTGATGCCGGAGAAAGGGATCCGAAGAGGCGGGCTTGCCTGGCGCAAGCGATCAGGGTGGGGAGAAAGCGGGACCGGCTTTGGACGGACTGAGCCGGTGTACGGCTTGTCAGGAAAAGAAGAGGGGCAGGAGCGGGTGAGCGAGGCGGACCCGCCAAGCTCACCCGTTTGAGGCAACGCGTCTTTTGGCGTCGGCGATGATTTCCTCGGCCAGTTCCTCGGAAACACCGATGACTTCGACCAGGCGGGGGACGTCCATGGCCGCCACCATGGCCACCTCGGTAATTCCGGCCTTGACCAGGTCTTCCGCTCGCCTTTTACCGATGTTGTCGATTCTCTGCAGGTCCGCTATCCTCGCGTCCAGCGTCGATGACCGACCGGGAGACACGATCCGATCCGATCCGGCAAGAACTGCCGTCAGTCCTTTTGCAGGAATAAGGCACTCGGCCTGGAAGGCGCAGCGCAGGTCATGGACGGCATCCTCGTCCCCCGCCCCGACCCAGGCCAGGGGTGCATAGTGATGCTCCACGCCTCGAGGCGGCAGCCAAAGAGGCTTGTCTCCCTGGCGGGGCCATTCCACGTCGCCGGTGGCGGTGCGCGCCGGGATCAGCCAGTAGTCTCCCGTTCTGTAGCGGGCCTGGGGATGGAAGGAAACCTGGACGCCGTCCTCCAATTCGATATAGTCGGTCATTTTCTCGTTGAGGGGAACCGCACCCTCTAGCAAGTCCAGGGACTGGGATGCCGTCTGGTCCCAGCGACGAAGCAGCCGATGAGCGCCACTGTCGAGGATCTCCATATCGGCGCCCTCGGGCAGGCTCAGGGTCACGGTGAATTGGTCACGATCGATGGAATCGACTTGTACCAGAGGGCCGGCTTCTCCGTGCAGGACGTAGTGATCGACGACGATCTCCACCCAGTCGCCTTCCTTGAGGGTGAGCCGGTCATCGCGTCCCAGGTGTTCGACGGCGACGGTGGCCTGGCCGTCGTCGCCGATCTTCATGGAAACGATGGGGAAAACGACCGAGCCGTTGTCTCTCGACCATTTGAAGGTGACTTCATCGTCGTCAGCATTCTCATTCCCGCTCTGCCCGCTTCCAGTCACGTTGCCCTTGTGGATTTCGACCCGGTAAAGCTGATTCTCGGGGCCCCTGTAGCGGGCCTGGGGATCGATGATGCAGGGATCGGTCGGCTCCTTCTCGATCTTGGCGCGGGCCTTCATTTGGCCGTTGCTTCCAGGCAGCAGGGACGTCGATTGATCTCGCCAGGCCCTGAGCAGTTTCTCGCGGTCCTTCGGCGCGTTGCCTTCGTCGTCTTCTTGGCCAGGGAGTTCGGCAAGAGTCTGATGACCCGATTTGACGGTCTTGACCTGCCACACCACTTGAGCGCGGGTGGCCGTGTCGGGGCCGTTGAGGGCCACTTCGCGAATGTTGTCGTCGTGCAGGTAAGTGATGTGCCGCTCCCAAACCTCGAGATAGACCCAGTAGCTGCCCTCGGGCAGCGCTTCGTCCTTGTCGAGCGGATAGTCGGGCTGATCTCCGTACTGGAAAAGTACCTTTTTGCCATCGGCAACCTCCTTGGCCCATGACTCGCAGAGGATGCCGTCGACGTAGTAGCGGCCTTCTCCGATGGTGAAGCTGTTTTCTCCGAGAAGGATTTCAAAGCCGACGTTCCACTGCGGTCCTGCATGAGGACCGATCAGGTCGGCGGCCAGCGTGCGCAGATAGTGCCAGAAGATCGCTACCTGTTCGTTGCTGTCGGCATCGAGCTGGACGCGGCCTTGCTGGCTGAGTACCCGCGAGTAGTTCTTGCGGCTGTCGAATGTGACCCTTGAAAAATCGCCTTTCATCTTTTACCTCTCAACTGGCGTAAATGACGCCGGCGTTGCTGCCGGCAGGTGTGTATTCGTCAAGTCGAACGCGCAGGTTGGCGTCCCGCTGGGGCTCGAATAAATCGTGCAAGGCGCCCATTTCCGATTCATCCTGGGCGCCGCGTCTGATTTCCTGGGCGCAGGAATCGGCCAGCCGTCCGTAGCCGGGGGCGCCGTACCGGACGCTTGAAAAGCGGGGCCGGACGCGCTGGGCCTCGCGGCGGAGGGCGGCCGCGAGCGCCTGATCCCGCGCCGCTCCGCTCAGTCCCAGTTCGTTGACCGCCTTCCTGGCCGCCTCCTCCACCAAGTCAGGCTGGCAGTGGTAACGGCGGGGCGTGCGCGAACCCGGCGTCACGTAGCAGAAGCGCATGCAGCCCCGCTGGCTGCGAGCCACTTTGATGAGGCCCATGAAAATGCTGTCCTCGGCCACATCGATGGAGTGAGTCTGAATCTGCCCCAAGACGGTGCTGCGCAGCACGCTCAGCCGGGCATGAGCCAGCGGCCAGGTAGGCGCGCCCAGCGCTTCCAGTTCGAAGCCGGTGGCGTCGAGGATGCTGTCGCTGATGTGGATGTAGAGGGGATCGGTGCCCACCTCGTCCTGACTGACCTGTATCGAACCGAGGATGCTTTCTTCGATGCACACCCTGGCTTGGGTGTCGATCAGCTCCAGGCTCGGTTCGGCCGGGCGGCGCGGGCTGCAGTCCGGCTGCAGCGACCAGCCCGGCACCAGGGTGCAGTGACGGATGCGGATCTGGTCGAGCCGCCCCTCGGCCTGTACTCCGCGGCCGGCAATGAGCAGTCCGTCCAGCGTCAGCCGTCCTCCGTCGCGGCTTGAGACGAAGAGCGCATCCGGACTTTCGGTCATCCAGTTGAGCAGTCGCAGGACGGGACGGCGGCGGTTGGCGGCGCGCACCTGCAGACTCTGGCGGGGCTGTTCAAAGGTGATGTTGATGGGCTCCACGTAGACGCCGCTGTCGGCGATTTCGATGACGGCGTGCTGGGGGGCGTCCTTCTGCCACTGCTGCAGCGCGTCGTTGATCTTCTTGAAAGGCTCCCCGGAACCGACCCGGTAGAGGGTGGCCGCGTTGGGTTGGGAAAGAACCCTCAGGTACTCGCCTCCTCCCATGTCTTTGCTGAAGCCGTAGTGGTAGGAAACCCGCACCCCGTTCTTGGGCAGTTGGCGGGGATGGAAGGCGATCCGTCCCAGCACGGGATCGACGGCAACCCGTCCCCTGGGAGGACGGTATTGCCATCGGCTCAGGTCGGCGACCATCATCTCGCCGGACTCGACAAGCCGTTGCCCCTGGTGTCCGTCCCACCCGTCGGTCCAGATGGCGAAGCTCTTGGAGGGACCGTAATAGGCTGCGGGCTCTCTTTCCAAAGCGCGGCGACTGATGGGGATGGGGAGATCGAGAGGCCCGGCGATGTCGGTAGGCGAGGTTTCGCGACGAGGTTTGGTGTAAAGCGGAGCATCGTTTCCCAGCACGCTGAAGGTGTAGCAGTGAGGCCCCATCTCTTCCTGACAGTAGGCGGGCGTGCGGGTCACGGAATATTCCTTCAGGCGCCACACGAAGAGGCCTAGGCTGGGGATGTTGTGGCGTCCCCGGGTGCGCTGGAAGGCCGCGTCGATGCGGCGCACGTCGACGCTGTGGGCGATCTCATCGAAGGGACCTCCAACCCAGCCCAGGGCTTGGCCATCGCGCAGGTCGGGGTAGCGTCCGCGTTGCAGCCGCTGATGGTTGAGGGCTTGGGTCCAGGCCAGCAACCTGTAGAATTCGACTGCCCGGGCCGGCCATCCGGCCACGTCGCGGGCCAGCGTTTCCAGCAGGGCCAGCGTCCCCTTGCGGCGCCGATTGTGGATGGTGCGGGCCACTTCGCGCCGGGGAATGAGGATCTTGTTGCGCCGCAGTCCCTGCGGCGTCGTCACCTCTCCCGGCTGTCCGGCTTCATGGACGATGCGATGGGCCAGAAGGTCGCCGATATAAGGCACCGCCCAGTCCTGGCAGGTTTCGATGAACCAGTTCTCGTAGAGTCGGCCGATGTCGTCTTCCACCACTTCAACCTGCTCGGCGATCACCCGCAGCAGCGCCCTCAGCGGAAATCCCTTTTCCGCATCGCGCTGGCGGTGGACGGCCGGAAGCAGATCGAAGAGCCGGTCGCTGGATGGGTTCATGAAGTCACCTCGGTGAGTATCAGGGTGTCGGACAAATCAGGGCTCAGATAAGCCAGTTGTGCCGGAAGAATCCTCTCTTCCGGATCCGAGGCCCGAGGGTTGATGCGGGCCATCTCGGCGACAATTCGGTTCCTGGGCTGCTCCAGGATTTCTATTTTTCCCCTGCCGGATTGCAAACCAGCGCTCCCCAGGAAGGGGCCGCGCCTGAATGGCTCGCCGCTCGGCGCCGCGGGCACGTCGCCGCCCAGAACCTGGAGCTTGAAGGCCAGGTCGGCCGGGTCTTCGGCTTCCCTTTCGGAGATGCTGTCAAAGAGGTCGATGTCCATGTAGGCCACGCCTTCAACGGCTTGGGCAGTGCTGAAGACCTCGCTGAGCAGGGCGTCCTGGCCCAAGTCGCGACGTTCGAAGCTGAAAGCCTCGAGCAGGGCCTTGCGCAGCTTGGGCTCTACCGACTCCCATCGATAGTCGGACATGACCTGGACGCGGGCGCTGACGACCAGCAGCTTCAACTCGCGCACCTCGACCTGGAGGGCCTGATAGGGATCTCCCAATCGGCGCAAGGCCAAGCGAAGGTTGCGGTAGAGGTCGGAGTGAGGCTCGATGGCGATGTCGTCGCTGCCGGCGATGGTCAGGTGGACGACTTGCCTGCGTCCGTCGGAAAGTCGGGCGGCAGAGGCTTTGGCGATGCCGGCGAAGGTGCGTGCGAAGTCGGCGTAATCGCTCAGCGAAACGACGCGGTCCAGCGAAGTCACCCCTAAGGGAGCGTTGCGCCGGGCCTGGTCGCGGCTTTCAGGGTCGGCGCCGCCTGAGGACGCAATGGGATTGATCACTTCCTTGACGCCCAGCGGCTTGCTGGCCAGTTGACTGATGCGCTCGGCCTCCAGGTTGCCGGGCTTGCCGATTCCGCTGCGGTAGACGGCCTTGACGTTCTCGGCCCCCGTGGGCAGGCGCGCGCCCCGACGCCCGTCGCCGAAAATGACCGAGGTCTTGCCATCGTTGTCGGTTTGGGTGATGAATCCGCGGTCATTGGGTTCCAGTTCGACGAGGTTGCCTTTCTCATGCCACTCGACCTCGTTGACGCGGACTTCCAAGGTGCTCTGGACGCCCCGGGGCGTAGGAGCCGCCAGGTAAGTGAGTGGGGACTGCTTGAGGGTGAACTGCTGTAGAGCCTTGCTGCCGTCGCCGCTTCCCAGGACTTCCTGGCGGGTTTCCCCGTGGGTGGCCTCGGCCACATTAGCGTTGACCTCGACCGTTTCGCGCTTGTAGGTGTATTCCAGGGGCTTAGCCAGTGTGAGCGTGGTATGCAAAGTGTCGCCGGGCAGCTCGACCTCAACGCCTGCCTCCGTTTCCACGCGCCGCACGTCATGAGTCACGGCCGCCAGCATGACCAGTTCGCTGGCGCGCACGCCTTCAACGGGCTGGCCTTCGGCGCCCGCCAAGCCGGTTCGCTCTCCCGACACCACCAGCCAGCGTCCCGCCTCAAGGCTGTCGTAGAGTCCGTCCAAGGGGATGGTGTCGCCAGCGACGTCATCCAGGATCGGCTGCTCGGCCAGTTCCAGCAATTCGCTCTGGGCGTAGACCCTCGTACGCCGCAGCAACTCGAGCGAGGTATCCTCAGAAGTCAACCAGTCTCGATCGAGAGTCAACTGGGTCACTTTGCCGCTGATGCCATAGGCCGCCTTGCTCTCCGTTCTCGCCTCGATCACCTCGAAAGTTTCCGGCAGGCTGCCGGGTTCTTGCCGGTCAATGACGATGAGGCTTCCGGACTTGATGGCCGGATACTCTGCGTCGAGCGCCAAAAAGTGGCGAGAATCCTCCGGAACCGGCTGAGGCGGGACGGTAGCGTCCGAAACGTCGAAGATTAGGGGATGCAGCGGCCATTCGGCGTTGCGAATAGGGATTCCGTCGTCGTAGATCAGACGAAGAGGGGCATTGTGCCCGAAGGGAGCGGCGCTGACGCGCAGGGCCTGGAATTCACACTCGGAGGGCGGAGCAACAGGCGCGGAGGCATAACCCGTGTAGAGCTTGCCCCTGAGCAAGGGATTGAACTGGAGAAGGAATCTCGGCCCCAAGTCGACGGCGGCGTTGAAGATCTGGCCGGCCGGACGCTGCAGGCGCAGGCGGTTGGCGGGCGGCAAAGAGGGCTTTTTCCTCAATTCCTGAACCAGTCCGCCCAACCGCGCCAAAGGCGCCTCGGGGACAAAATCGATCTCCTCCCGAAGAGACCCTGACGAGACGACTCCGCCGCCCGGCTGATCGTCGTCATCGGGCACAAGGCTGGGCACGGACTGGTAATCAACCACGGTGTACTGGTCTTCGGGCTTGACGGCCGCGTTTGGGTTGGCTTCGACCTTCAGCACGCGCGAGATCCCGGTACGCCCGCCGCACACCAGCAGAAAGCGGTCGTTCACCTTGAGGTTGGTGTCGATGCCCCGCAGGTAGGTCTTGCGGGTGCCCGAGAAGGGCCGAGGGCTCAGCAGTTGGGGATGCTTCATGCGTGGTTTGACGGCGTTCCAGGAGGTGCGGGCGGGAATGGCTTCCTTGGTTTCGAAGGCCTGGGGAAGCTCGCCGGGGCCGGGGACGCTTTGGGCCCGCGTACCCGCGGGGATCTCGATGCGCAGGTCGTCGTTCTTGAGATCTTTTTCCAGGGTAAAGGCCAGGTAGACGCTGGCCGACACGCCGGGATGCAGCTTGTAGCCCACCAGCCGCGCCAACTCCATCACCGAGCGCCGTTCGGTGGCGGTGAGCAGGTAACCTTCGTTGGC